>CAYZQX010000134.1:0-9317 GCA_964480615.1 uncultured Chitinophagales bacterium
TTTGGATCATACTGTTAGGAAAATCGTCACCTACTACGGAAACGAGGTATTGACGATCGGTAAAATAGGAGGCTGCCATAGTAATATACGAGGCAGAACCGCCTATAATCTTATCAGTTTTGCCAAAAGGGGTCTCAATGGCGTCAAAAGCTACCGTTCCAACTACTAATAAACTCATATAAAAAATATTTTCTGCAAATATTGCATAATTTAAAATGAAATCATAACTTTGCACCCGCTTTGGGAATGACCACCCAAAATATTTTCCTCGATAGCTCAGTTGGTTAGAGCATTTGACTGTTAATCAAAGGGTCCCTGGTTCAAGTCCAGGTCGGGGAGCAAAAAAAGGAGTTCTGCATGATTGTAGGACTCCTTTTTTGTTTTTAGGCCTTTTAACTACAAATTAAGTCAAAAAATTCTTTTTGCCACAAATTCGCTTATTCAATTCGATTTACAATATTTGAATCGGACCTTAGTCAATCGCGACAATAAATGATTGACATATAAAAATGAATTTGATCCATTTTAGCAAAGTTTGGATTTTTAGTACAAATATTTCTTATTCGATAGCTGTCTTTCGATTGCAATTAGGCTAATCCCTATTTTTTATTATTTTATTTCGATGGGCTAGGCCCCATTTGTGCATAGCAACTATTACTTCAGTAAGGGATTCACTATATTCTGTGAGTGCATATTCCACAGTAACGGGTCTTGTATTGCATACTGTTCTGCTCACGAGCCCATTGGTTTCCAGCTCCTGTAACTCCTTAGACAATATGCGTGGACTTATATTCACTTCTTTGGATAGTTGATTAAATTTTCTTTTGCCACTTCGCAATACTGAAATTAATACCAATTTCCACTTACCTCCTACTATATCGAGGGTATCTTGTATGGCCAATCTTGCAATTCTACAAGATTCATCATTGTGATTTCTCTCTTTATTTTTCATAACTATCCTATTTGTAACTACTATTCTTTTTGTAACACCTTGCAAAGGTATAGTAACTACACTTAGCTTTGCAAAGCAATTTTAAAGATTTTTTTAAATAAAAATATAAAAAGATGGATAATAAAACAATGCGTATAATCACTTGGGTGCTAACAGGCTTGGTATGCTTAATTTTTATTGGCAGTGGCATATTTAAACTCGTTGGGGGTAATTCGGAGATGGCAGATGGAATAGGTGGCAAAAACAACATGCTAATTCTCGGCCTATTAGAATTGATTATCACGGGATTGTTTTTATATCCTAAAACTGGAGTTGTCGGGTCGTTGCTCATGATAGCCTATATGGGTGGTGCGATGGCTGTTTTATTTGTTTCTAATCAGTCATTTATCTTTGTTATAGCCATACAAGTATTGATATGGATAACAAGTGCATTGCGATTTCCCGAATTAAAGCAGCGATTAATAAATTAGTTAATAATAATAAAAAATCAAGAAATGGAATTATTGAGAGAAGTTACATTGGGTAACAAAACATTGAAAAACAAGATGGTCATGGCTGCAATGACAAGAAGTCGGGCTGACGGTAGTGGTGTAGTAGGCAGTTCAACTGTAACTTATTATGAACAAAGGGCAAATGCTGGCCTTATTTTAACAGAGGCTATAAATATTTCCGAACAGGCTATAGGAAGTCCATTTACTCCAGGATTGTATTCACAGGATCAAATTAACGCGTGGAAAAAAGTAACACAAGCCGTGCATGACAAGGGGAGTGTAATATATGCACAGTTATGGCATACAGGCCGTGCAGGACACTCTATAGATAGAAACGGTGTATTACCTGTTGCGCCTTCGGGAATTGCTATTAGCAGCACTCAGCATTTCACCTCACAAGGTCCTAAAGAATATGAAACACCAAGAGCATTATCAGTAGATGAAATAAAACAAATCGTAAAAGATTATGTGCAAGCGGCTAAAAACGCTATGGAAGCTGGTTTTGATGGTGTGGAATTACATAGCGCTAACGGATACCTACCACATCAATTTATTGCTGAAAGTTCAAACCAACGAATAGATGAATATGGTGGCAGTGCTGAAAATCGCTGTCGATTTACCTTGGAAATAATGCGTGAACTAATCAATGCCATCGGAGGCGATAAGGTAGGAATTAAGATTTCCCCTTTACAACCTTATGGTGATATTGCTTCAGAAGACCCTATTACAACCTATACATACTTAATCCAGGAACTCAATAAACTAGATTTTGCATTTATAGAGTTGATGAAACACAGTCCTATGTTTCCACTATTACCTCATTACCCAAAAGAGGATGAAATTGAATTATTTGGAAGATTATCAAAAAATACAATTATTGCGAACACAGGCTATACTAAAGAAACTGCAGAAGCAGAACTAGAAAAAGGGATCGCAAAACTCATTTCTTTTGGTGTACCATTTTTAGCTAATCCCGACTTGCCAAAACGATTTGAATTGAATGCAGAATTAAATCAAGCAGATAGAGCAACCATGTTTGGTGGAAATGAAAAAGGCTACATTGATTACCCTTCTTTAACTTAAGTAATTAGCGAATAATTTTTTAAAAAATAAATCATTACAAGTAATATGAACTGCATACAGGCAATTTTAACCATCGATATGGATAATCTCCCGGATAATTTTCAAGAGATCATTAAGCATGAGCAAGAAGTAATAGCTAAATGGAAGAAAGAAAACATATTAACTCAATTCTTTTTAAAGCAATCAAAGGATGGAGCTGTTTTACTATTTAATAGCAATGATGAGCAGGAAGTACATGGGTTAATGACTACCCTGCCTCTGTATAAGTTAAAAAAAAGCATTGAATACTTAAGACTCATTAAGCAATTTTAAGATCAGGAAAATAAGTCGCTTATAGAGGCTTACAATTAAATATCAGTGAGCGCATCTATTAGCCAAGATGAACTGAAACACCCCGATAGACTAATTGGTTTATCGGGGTGTTTTTTCATAAAACTATGCTATTAATTTCATCAGCTGAGGAGTTCTACATTGACAACTATTTTCTATATAAGTGCTGGTTGGATCAACTTTGAAACTTCAAATCCATCCATTTAGCCAAGCGAACTTATTTTACATCGCTGATTGAAATCAATTTCGATTAAACTAATAAATTCTAAAATGATTACCTTTATGTTCAGCATTAATTTTCAAAGCAGTTCCATTAATTTGAATAGTAAGTGATTTATATACACTTTCAGGGTATGGTCTAATTAATTTATGATTCTTCTATGATTGATCGGAAATTATTCAAGGTATTTTTGATCGTTTTAAGAAACATAAAGATTTTCTAAAATAGACTCAAAATCAACATAGAAAACATAAAGCTGTAGTACACAAAACAACACCCCGAATAACTGAAACCCTTTGCCACAGAGGATGTACAACTTCACAGCTGCAATCTGACTTAAAATAGACTCGAAATCATCCCAGAAAACTTAAAGCTGTAGTACACAAAACACCACCTCAAAAAACTGAAACCCTTTGCCACAGAGGATGTACAACTTCACAGCTGCAATCTGGATAAAAATAGACCTGAGATCAATCGTGAAAACATAAAGCTGTAGTACACAAAACACCACCCCAAATAACTGAACCCCTTTGCCACAGAGGATGTACAACTTCACAGCTGCAATCTGGATAAAAATAGACCTGAGATCAATCGTGAAAACATAAAGCTGTAGTACACAAAACACCACCCCAAGTAACTGAAACCCTTTGCCACAGAGGATGTACAACTTCATAGCTGCAATCTGACTTAAAATAGACTTGAAATCATTCTAGAAACAAAAATCTGTAGTACACAAACACCACCCCGAATAACTGAAACCCTTTGCCACAGAGGATGTACAACTTCATAGCTGCAATCTGACTTAAAATAGACTCGAAATCATTCTAGAAACAAAAATCTGTAGTACACAAAACACCACCCCAAGTAACTGAAAACCTTTGTCACAGAGGAAGGACAAATACATAGCTGCAATGTGTGACGAGTTCGTTAGCGAGTAATGGTTGAGCAACTTTGCCTCCACTAAAGCAAAAAAGCCGCCCACCCTTCACAGGATGGTACGGCTCACGACAAACAAAAAAATAAGGCTGATTTTATTCTCTTACATCTTCGACTGCTTCTATGCTGCCAAAGGCTTTATCTTTAATTTTTGCTTCTAATTCTGCCATCAGGCCAGCATTATCAGCTAAAAAGTTCTTTACATTTTCTCTTCCTTGTCCTATCTTACTTCCATTATAGCTGAACCATGACCCACTTTTTTCTATGAATCCCAGTTCCACACTATAATCTATAATCTCTCCTATTTTGGATACGCCTTCGCCATATAGGATGTCGAACTCTGCGATTTTAAAGGGAGGAGCCATTTTGTTTTTTACGACTTTTACCTTGGTTCTATTACCTACTATATCTTCACCGCTCTTGATCTGTGCCAAGCGACGAATATCCAATCGCACAGAAGAATAGAACTTGAGAGCATTACCGCCTGTAGTAGTTTCAGGGCTACCAAACATCACTCCTATCTTATCCCTTAGCTGATTGATAAATATGCAACAGCAGGATGTTTTATTGATCGCACCAGTCAATTTTCTAAGAGCCTGTGACATCAATCGGGCTTGTAATCCCAGCTTTGATTCACCCATCTCTCCTTCTAACTCACCTCTAGGAACTAACGCTGCTACAGAGTCTATAACTATTATTTCAATAGCTCCTGATCGAATAAGCTGTTCTGCTATATCTAATGCTTGTTCTCCATCATCTGGCTGCGAAATCATTAGTGTGTCCACATTAACCCCTAAAGCACGTGCATAAGTAGGGTCAAATGCGTGTTCCGCATCAATGAATGCTGCCATTCCACCTTTTTTTTGACACTCTGCGATTGCTTGTATCGCTAAGGTTGTCTTACCTGAAGATTCAGGGCCATATATTTCTACTATCCTACCCTTAGGCAGTCCCCCTATTCCCAGTGCTATGTCCAGCCCTATAGAGCCAGTACCAATTACTTCGGTTTTTACGACCTTAGAATCGCCAAGTCGCATTACCGTTCCTTTTCCATACAGCTTGTCTAGTTTATCCAGTACGAGCTGTAGTGCCTTGTCCTTTTGTTCCATTTTGTGCGTGTTTGTTTTGTTCGTGATTAAATTCGGTGTAAAATTACATCAAAAATTAGTATTTCCAAATTTTTATTAGCAATTGGCTAAATATTTTTTACTCGTTGCTAAATATTTTATGGATTTACTTAAATCTTCGTTTTCATTTTTTAGTAAAAAAAATTCCATTCTTTCAAAGATAACATTTCTCCATTTATAATTAGTTGATTTTTAAATAATTAACTCCTGCCTTTTTTGTGGCTAAAAATTCTTCACCTAATAAATCATCTTGCCACAAAGTACTAATAATTATTTGCTATTTTTATTGTGGTCGCTTCCTATTATGACTTGCTAAGTATTGAGCTTCCTATAATCCCATCTTTTTATCCTAAGGTTTTTATGGCTATTGATATTATTCGTGATAATGGCCTTTAAGTTTTGGGTTGTGCATTCCTACGGATCTTTCATTATGATTTGTTTTTGGGACATTGGTTTTTTTGCTATACGAGTTTCGGGGTAGGGATTGCAGTGGATATCCTTTTAGGAGGCTACCCCGCTCTCGTATAGAAACAAGGTGATTTTAAACTAGTTTTCATCATCGTTAGCGTACTGTTAGGCCACCTAAAAGATAGGAACGTAAAGCCCGGCCTGTCCCTGAGTTTGCGAAGGGCAGGCACCCCCCAAGAAATGTATTTTATCATAAGATTGATTGCCTACCAAGATTTCTTATATCATGTGGGCATTGTGGTTACAGCTTATACAGTTTCAGGGAGATAAGATTATGTACTTTATTGTTTTGAAATAGAAAGGGTCAATATTGCAAATCGCAATACTAGAAACAATAAAAAAGGCGCACAAGAATATTCTTGTACGCCTTGTATTTATCCGCAATAATTGAAAATTATTTCAATTTCCTAGCAGTGAAAATACTATTCACTGAGGATAAAATTCATTGTTCCTTGTATGTTTTTGCCTTTTATTTTAAGCATATAGAATCCGCTATTCAAGTTACTTACATCCATGCGATGTGGCTGATTATTGCTCAATTGCGTTTGGTACTCGATTAAGAGTTTGCCAGTGATGTCATATACATTTAAGACTACCTCTTCAGTTTGGGCTAATTCAGCACTCAAGAAGAGTATAGAGTTGGTGGGATTAGGATACAACTTTGCATTGATCGCATTGCTTGATAGATCTTCGATGCCAAGTAATGGACGATCGCCATTAGCATACCAGAGCGGCCAATCAGCAACTGGTATTACTTCTAAAGTAGGACTTCCAGAGGCGCTAATTTTATTAGCTGCTAAGTTGATTACGGCTATAGCTTGTCCATTGTTCCCATTATTAGTATAGGCCATCTTAGTATCATCAATGGAATAGGATGGATAGCCCAATGTGTTATTCGCTACAATTACACCATTATCTCCTGTTTCCATATTCGCACCCATTACCGCATAAGAACCATCGTTAGAATCAATGAGGTCAAAAGCGATGATATAAGGCGAGTTCTTAGAGAATGTAGGATTTCCTATACTGATACCATCGGGCAGATTGGTAAATATTTTTTGGATATAGCCATCGGCAAAATTGTTGCTACTATTGTCCCACACATTGATAATTCCCATATCCCAGTAGGTCAAGCTATCGCCATTCTCTTGTGGTATCTTATTATAGGCATCGTATATCAAATTTTCACCAGTATAGTCCCATTCTATTACATCGGCATACAATACACCTGAGCTATTGATACCAGAGCTAAAAGTGGGGTTATACAATTTGAATTCGGCATAAGCACCTGTATTAAAATTGCCCACATATATTGTGGTGTCGATGTACCTCGAAATTGCTGCATACTTAGACCCATCTTTGGAAATAGCGACATTGTCCCAATACTGATCATTGGTCAGTATTTCTTCTGGGAAGTTACTCTGAGCTAGGTTAATGTGTCTTAAGTTATGATCGCCATCTACAAATAATAGGGTTTCTCCATTATCCGTTATTGTAGGTTTGTGAATAACCTCAGTATTGGTAAGTATTTCATAGTTAGTGCCTTGTGGTGTGCTTCTATACAGGGTTGCAGGGTCATTGGGATTGGTATCTAAGGAGATAACAAACTCTTCACCAGGGTTTTCATTAATATCGGTTTCATAATCGCCAGGTCCTGCCGCGCCAGCTATTCCCACGCCATCGAATGCAGTGGCCACTGCGTTTTGTTCAGCAGCACCATATAGGTCGCCAGCTGCTTCCATTACTGCGATTCTCAGATCTGCAAATTTAGATGAGCGTGTGAGGTAATCATCTAATGCTTTGTAATAAATTCTTTCCGCTTTTTCTTTAGTGATAGCGGTAGCGAGATTATAGAATGCTTTATTGGGGATTCCACTATTGATATGTACTCCTGCATTATCCTGTGTGCCATTGTATTTCTCACTCATGTGAGCAGGCTGCCAGCACTGACTGTTAGTAGCACATCCATTGTGGGGGTTTGACATATCGCGCAGCGCACCCGAGGGGAAATATTGTGTGTTTACAATATCCTCTCCAAGTTTCCAATCATTGCGATCGATCATAGTGGCAAAACAGTCTGCTATAGATTCATTGATCGCACCTGACTCTCCGTAGTATTCTAGGTTAGCCGTGTTTTGTATTACTCCGTGCGACATTTCGTGACCACCTACATCCAGCGCACCTGATAGTGCTGAAAAGGCCTGTGCACCACTGCCATAAAACATATATTCCCCATTCCAAAAAGCATTGTCTAAGCCCCCACCATCTTCATCAGCAACATTGATAAATGATACGATGTCTCCATTTTGACCATTGATACTATTGCGGCTATGTGTGTTTCTAAAATATTCATAGCACAAGCCAGCATGGTTGTGAGCCGATACTGACTTGGGGGAATTAGCCCAATTGTTATTAGTGGATGTCACCTCGGCATAGGAAGGATTGTCCAGTGGAGTATTTTGCATATTTAAAGTAATAATTATCCCATCACCTTCATCCGGTGTTTGGGTATTATTACCTGAGTACATAGCTCTCGAAGCGTCGATCATCGTATAGCTTGAAGAACTGTTTTGCCATACATGAATAGTTTGGCTAGCACCATTCAAGTCGGTAGCTGTTGCGGTAACAGGGCCTACTTCGCAGGTATGATCATAAGAATAGGCTATTTCTCCGTTCTCAGCATTAATAAAATATTCATATAGCTTCAAAAAATTAGGTCTAGCACTTATGTGCCAGCACAAAGCTATGTCACCTGACACAGGATGCTTAAATATTACTAAGTCGCTCACAAATTGGCCTTGCTTGTAATATTTATTTTCCGCCTCACCAAACTCCTTATAGGTAGTATGTTTTCCCAGATCAGCCTTGCAAGTAAGGACAGCCTGCTCCACTGGTATAGCAGGTATGGTTAGCAATTCAGCAGGTGTGGATTCGTACTGTCCTGTGAGGATTAATACCCCATCTGATTTAATATTGACTTTAATATCAGCAGCAAAATAATTGATGCTGTTATAGGATTGCTGAAATGCAAATTTCCAGCTACCATCTTCATGGCGCGAAGTGTTAGACAGTATCCATTCATCTTTGGGGTTTTGAATACCAAATAGCTCAGTATTAGCAGCAAATAAACTATATAATTGATCCAATATACCTTGCTCATCATTCTGCGCTATGGTAATCAGCTTTCCTTTTAAAAATCGGAGGAGCCCATTGTGTTGATTATATTCCACCTTGCAGGACACGAGGGAACCATCCGATGACTTTAGGAGTAAGTTGCCCCCAGGGTTTTGTGCTTTAGAGCTAGCATCAATTTTTTGATTATTGCTAACTGTAAATGGTGCGGGGGAGGACTTCATCTTTGGATCAAAGCCATTTTGCGACTGTACTCCAATTGAAAAAAAGAGCAAAATCAAAAAAAAATAATTATCTTTCATAGGTTGTTGTATCAATTTTAGGTGAATGAGATTTAACCAAGTCTGTCAAGCCATGGTATAAACTGTCGATAGCTGGTGACACTTTATACTTATAGTCCCCCCATACATAACTTGCAAGGGTATCTTTATTATCAATAAAATAGATAAACTTGCTCATATTGCCAGGGTGTATAAATGGGACAGAATCTTTAGGCATATCAGCCAATTCTGCGAACCAATTTTTCACCTCTTTTTTCTTTAGTTCTGGCAATTCCATTGACTTTTCATTGCGCGAAT
>CAYZQX010000135.1:0-9315 GCA_964480615.1 uncultured Chitinophagales bacterium
CAGGTTCTTGTTTCCGATAAAAAATAATAATTTCGCAAGCAAAAGCCCACAGCGAGGCACAAATCGAGCAATAGCGAAGATTCTTGCTTGCCATTAAAAATAAACCTTTCAGCAAGTAGCGAGGAGTATAGCGTAAAACCAAGCGATAGGGATCGCAGCGACACCCCACAGCGACTTTAGGAGCGAGGAGTATAGCGTAGAGCCCGGGCCGCAGGCATCGCCATTATCAAATTAAAGTAAAATGCCCTTCTTGTATTTATCACATAACACCTCTTTTAATATCAGTAGCATGAATACAATACATTACCACTTAAGTAATACTGAATACACAAGCAATGAACGGTTATAGGCACACCGAGCAGCTATATAAAATTAGTGATATATAAAAAACAGCGTATTATTATGGTTCATATTTCAATATCACATTGGACTTTACCCGAATATTCGATTTATTTCAATATCAAGCATATAAATTTCCACTGAAAACTTCCGTGAGTGGTAAGATAGGTGATCAGTGGAAATCCTATAGTACCGAAGAGTGTCTCAATCTCATTAATAGACTGAGTGCTGGGATATTGCAATTAGGCGTTAAGTCGGAGGATAAGGTAGCACTCATATTCAGCACTAATAGGCCTGAATGGCTATTTTTTGATATGGCTCTCTTGCAAGTAGGGGTGGTGAATATTCCTATATACCCCACAGTAAGCGACCGAGAATTGCTGTACATCTTGCTTGAAACGAAATGTACAGCAGTAGTTATATCCGATGCTAAATTGTATCTCAGGCTGGCGAACCTACGCACAGAATTAGTGCATATCAAACACATTATTAGTATCGAGAAAGTGCAGGGAACCACCCATTGGAATGACTTATTGCTATCTTCCACACCTGCCGATATAATGGAAGTAATGGACATTAATAAGCGTATAAAGCCTGCACAGTTAGCGACGATCCTCTACACTTCGGGCACTACCGGTGATCCTAAAGGAGTCATGCTTAGCCATTACAATATCGTAAGTAATGTGAAGTCCTGCTTAGCATTTATGCCCATGAATCATGGGGAAAGGGTAATTAGTGTGTTGCCACTATCTCATATATTTGAACGCATGGTTAACTACATATACTTGTCAGGTGGTATAGAGATCCATTATGGGCAGAGTTTGGAGAACCTAAAGGATGATATCCGTGAGGTAAAACCGCATTACTTTACAGCTGTACCTCGATTGATTGAAAAGTTGTACGAGAAGTTTTTAGCAGTAGGCCATCGCTTGCCTGGCTGGCGGAAAAAATATTTTTTTTATGTATTAGAACTTGCTAAGCAGTACGACCCTGATCGCAAAAACACCATTAGGAAAAAAATAGAATACCGCATCGCTGATCATTTTGTATTTCGCAAGTGGAGAGAGGCACTAGGGGGCAATATAAAAGGTGTAATCGTAGGAGCAGCTGCACTATCACCCGTACTCAACAGAGTCTTTTCCTGCGCACAAATAAACATTCGGGAGGGCTATGGCCTCACTGAAACCAGTCCAGTCATCGCATTCAATCGTTTTGAGCCTGGCAGCTCATTTATAGGATCTGTAGGGATCCCTATTCCTGGTATTGATATTAAGATTGATGAGGAAGGTGAAATTATAGTGAAGGGGCCTAATATTACATCAGGATACTTCTTAAAGCCCGCACTCACAGCTGAGGTTATAGACCAGGAAGGATGGTTTAGCACAGGTGACTTGGGAAGTTTCGATGGAAAATATCTATTTATAACTGGTCGTAAGAAAGAATTGTTTAAGACCAGTGGGGGAAAGTATATATCCCCACAACCGATAGAAAAACGATTCAGTGAAAATGAAAAAGTGAGCCAAGTCATCGTATTAGGTAGCAATAAAAAATTTCCCATAGCACTCATCGTCCCCGACTTCGATGAACTACAATTATTATTAGAGGCACACAACCTCAATGAGCCTATCGTAAACAAAGAAGAAGTGCTGAAACATCCACTTATAGTTGCTCATTTCGATAAACTGATGGAGGATGTAAATGCTCAATTGGGACAGTGGGAAAAGATCAAAAAAATAAAATTACTGCCCGATGAGTGGACCATAGAAACAGGCGAGCTGACTCCTACTATGAAGATGAGAAGACACGTGCTAGAGAAAAAATATGCTGCATTGATAGAACAAATGTATCAGGCATAAGCACAATAATGTACAATTAGTCTATGACCCCAATTAATCCTTCGACTTTAATCCGACTATAAGGAATATCAGTAGAAATATCAGGTCTTTTTCGCAGTAGTGCATTCTTAACTACTAATGATTTATTACCCATCGTTTTTTTACTGACAATAGCCGTGGGTTTATTCTTATTTCCATTCATATTGCAGGTTGAAACGAATACTGATTTAATGCAACTTTTTTCCTTTTGTATATTTGTAATTCACAATTGTATGTAACCGAAATATGATTGTGATGAATGACCTATGGACTACCAATATTCTATCGTATTGCCCTGTTATAACCCTATTGTAAACTGGCAAGAAATTGTCCTACAAAACTTTACAGCAGTCAAGGCCGCATATAGCGACACACGTTTTCAATTAATAATTGTGAATGATGGCAGTACGACTAACCTAACTGATGCTTTCAATTATCTAAGCGAAAAAATTGAAGAGCTAGAAATTATTAGCTATCATTCTAATAGTGGCAAGGGTTATGCATTGAGAAAAGGTGTGGAGCGAGCCAGTGGTGCGTACATCCTCTTTACAGACATTGATTTTCCCTATACGATGGATAGTTTTTTCTCCATTATGCAAGAGCTAGCACAAGGCGGAGAGGTGGTGATAGGCATTAAAGACAATTCCTATTATGATCAAATACCCCTAGGAAGAAAGTTGGTATCTAAGGCATTAAGGGCCATGATAAGAACCATGCTCCGTATGCATATTACGGATACTCAGTGTGGACTTAAAGGATTTTCAAATACCGTAAAAAGCCAATTCCTTTCTACACAAATCAATAGGTATTTATTTGATCTGGAATTCATATACAATTTAGAACAAGAAAAAAAATTCCATCTAATTGCCAAGGAAATAAAATTAAGAGACAATATACAGTTGACCAAGACAAGTCTCACCTTGTTAATCCCTGAGCTTATTAATTTTGTTAAAATTGTTGCCAAGCGATGGCTATAGTTCAGGAGGATTTTTAGTTGCCTCTCCACCTATGAAAATTCATGGAATATCGATACAATTCATTTTTATTGAGTTATGTAACAATACATTCCTAGTATAGTAATATTACTAATGGAACTTTTATTGAATTTATCCTGATTAATAGTCAATGCCATCGAAACAGGCTATGTGATTAACCCTATTCACAAATTAAAACTAAAAAAGCCGACCCTCGTATGACTGCAACGAAATAAGGTCGGCTTTAAAATATTATGTACCTATGAATTATTTAGGTCATGATTCTCTATTTCTTATAATTTATGCGCCTAGTGCTCTAAAGCCTATGGCTGCTCTGCGATTTATTTCAAATGCTTTAGCCTCATCGAATCCCGCTAGGTCAGCAAGAGTTATGGTTCTTATGGATTCAGGGGTACGCTTGCCACTTTCTATGACGGCTAGCCTCAAGTTTTGAGCTTTAATGATGTCTTTAATTGTGGTGCGCACAACCCTACCATTCCCAAAAAACTTGTCGCGTGAATCGTATAAGAACTTGAAATAGCGCTCTAGGTGATCTTTAGCTTCTGCCTCCATTGTATAACCTTCGGTTTCTATGAGTGACTTAGCAATATCCATAAGTGCAGGAACTTTATAGTCTTCAAATCCTAAAAAGCGATCAAAACGTGACTTTAGTCCTGGATTGGATTCTACGAATTCCTTCATCTTATCTGGATATCCAGCAGTAATTACTACAAATTTTCCTTTTTGATCCTCCATCCTTTTGAGCAATGTTTCTACAGCCTCGCTGCCAAAGTCATTTGACCCTCTGGAAGAAAGACCATAAGCTTCATCAACGAATAATACCCCACCCATTGCCTGATCAATTCGCTCATTAGTCTTTAAGGCAGTTTGCCCTACAAATCCTGCTACGAGGCTCTGGCGATCGCATTCCACTAAGTGTCCGCGCTCGAGAATGCCTAGTGACTTGAGTACCTTGGCAAATATGCGTGCCACTGTGGTTTTACCAGTTCCAGGATTGCCTGTAAATACATAGTGGAAACTCAAGTTATTGAGGACATCTTTTCCTATTTCCTTGTAATAACGCACCAGTAGTACCAATTCCTTTATTTCCTTTTTCACGTTTTCCATACCTATGAGGGAATCAAGCTCTTTGAGGGCATCCTCCAGTAACTCCATATTAACAGGTATATCGGGGATTGGTTTTTCTATCTTTTGGAATACAGCTTTTATGTCATCAATGGTTATGGTGGTCAGCATGGTCAAGTCCATTTTTTTGCTTTCCTCCTCCGATTTCATTATTCTGATCCCCAAGTTCATTTTTATCTGGTCAATTAGCTGGAATACAAATCTTGCGTTGCCAAAAAACTTGTCGCGGTTTCTATAAGCTTCAACAATTTTTTCGTACATAAAGTGGCGCGCCTCTGGTTCAAAACTGATTTTGCGCTGGGCAGCGGCATAATCGGCTATGAGATCTAATTCTTGTGGCAAGTAGTCGGGAAATTCAAACCATAAATTAATTCTGGATTTCAACCCTGGGTTCACATTCACCATGGTTTGCATTTCACTTGGATAACCTGCAAGGATAACTACTAGGTCATTATTAGGCATACTCATTTCTTTCACAAGAATTTCTATAACCTCTCGTCCAAAATCCTTATTGTCTTCCGCTGATCTTGCAAGACTATAAGCTTCGTCAATAAAGAGGATTCCTCCTTTTGCTTTTTTTATAGCTTCCTTCACCTTAGGAGCTGTTTGCCCTATGTATTCACCTACTAAATCACCTCTATCAACTTCAAATGTGTGTCCTTTCGACACCAACCCCATCTTGTGATAGATCTTGCCAAGCAGTTTAGCTACCGTGGTCTTTCCAGTACCGGGATTGCCAGTAAATACAGCATTAAGACTAGGCACTTCGGAATGTTCCTGACCTTTTTCTTTTAAGAATTTGAGATACTTGAGGAAGTCAGCGTATTCTCTTACTTCTTTTTTTATTTTTTCTAGGCCTATGAGGTTTTCGAGCTCCTCCATCACCTCTTCAAGGGTTTGTTCTTGTTCGGCGGCCACTTTGCTGATCATTGCTGTTCCTCCTTGTTCAGGAAGATATACTTGTGTTTCCCCTAGCTCATAGCCATCCCCGACTTTAAATGGGACTACGGCTATCAGCTTATCCATAAATACGAGCTCCACCGTGTATTCACCGGGATACCAAGAGCCTTTGTTTTGACTGCCCCATCCTGTTGTTAAGGCAATCGTGGGATCCATACTGCCAAATGCCTTGAGCTCTATGGTTTCACCTTTGAGCTGATGTGAACTATTGAAGTAGTTAAAAGTGAGTTCGCAATTCCAAGGCTCTGGAAAGACCAGATTTTTAATCTTGAGTTCTACAAATACATACCTCGTTTCAGTGGCATCGAATTGTGTATAGTAAGTTCTCTCGTTCTCAGGCTCCTCTATATCACCACTCTCAAAAAGCTTAAAAGACTCAATTTCAAAATAGGGATTCACCTCCTTGCTCACAGCACCCACATCTTCTATAAAAAAGCGGGTGGAACTTATCAGTTGATCTCCTACATAAGCCTCCCACACATATTCGCCCTTCTTCCAGTATATCCCCTCTTTTTTATTGCCCCAGCCCTCTCTGAAATAAAAAACGTTTTCTTCCTTGCTGATGGTTCTATTCACATTCAAACTGCACAACTCCACTTTTTTGCCAGCCTTGATAGCCATAGCTTTTAGAGTTACCTCTATGTACCAATCCTGTACATCGAACATCTTATTGTGCAATGCCAGCTCGGTGTATATATAGGTGGTCTCAGAACGGTCATATACACGCCTGTATCGCTTCTGCTTACCAGCCATCCACTCTGGTGAGCTATAGGTTTTCATCTCCTTGAGGCGAAAATTACCAATTATATTTTGTGGGTCAAATGACATCTTTATTATTTCTGTTTTCTTTATAACTATATATGTGCCAAAATTATCTATTCTAGCGCATATTACATAATCTCAACTTTTTTGCAAGTTGTTAATCTTTCTAACTGCTCGAATTCCGTGCAGTAACTTGTTCATCAGCACTTGCCAATGATAAACTGCTAAACATTTCTACATAAACCTCCTAAAAAAATCACTTTCTAACACCTTATGTTTAACAAGTTACACAAACTAGTGGATATAACCTAATTCCTTAGACTCAAAGTTCCTTAAGCGTTTATTTAGAGCCAAAACATATTTGATTCTTGCATACAATGCAGCAATCCAGTGCAAAAATTCCGCTAATATTTGTAAAATAATTAACTCACCAGCTTATTGAAGTATTGCGCAATCACTTATGCTTATTTTATTATGGCGATGCCTAAAGGCCCGGGCTATACAGGGCTTCGCTGACGCTCCGGTACTGGGGTGGCGGGCTTTCGGCTTTATAATATTAAGCTGATGAAAGCCCGCCACCCCAGCACAAACCCCTCCTATCCCTATCGCTTTTCCACGATTCAAGATTTACGATAGGCTGGCGCGATTACCGATAAACGATTTAAGATTTACGATACTGAAGTTTGTTGCAGTAATTAGTTTAAGTCAAGTGTCCAGCGTCTAGGGTCTAGTGTCTGTTTTCTAGTGTCCATTATCCAGTGTCCAGAGTCTAGTTCAAGCGATTTATAATACCCGATTTTCGATTTATGATCATGATGTTTGTGGTATTAACTACATAAAGTCTCTTGTCCATTATCTAGTGTCCAGAGTCTGCTCTATAGTGTCCAGAGTCTTTTAGTAAAAGCATCTTAACCATTCAAAAGGCTTCATTAGCTCCACTCATGATCTTTTTTTCTCATTTTGTAACTGGCTCATTGTATTATATGTTTTAATTTGCAGCGCGGATGGAAAATGATCAAAAATTAAAAATATTTCTTTGGCTACTGCTGGGAATTATCCTTATACAAGTAGTGCTAGGAGGGGTTACAAGATTAACTGAATCAGGCTTATCTATTACCCGATGGGATTTAATCACTGGAGTATTGCCACCTATCGGAGCTAGTGAATGGGAAGGCGCTTTTGACTTATATAAAAAATCGCCACAATATGCCATGATCAATGAAGGAATGACCCTTTCGGAATTTAAAAAAATCTATTTTTGGGAATGGCTTCACCGAAATTGGGGGAGATTTGGCATGCTATTCCTATTTGGTGGCTTGCTTTATTTTTATAAGTATTCTAAGCTCAGTAGGAGCTGGTACAAGTATTTTATTTATCTCCTATTGCTCTATGCCTTACAAGGTGTAATCGGCTGGTACATGGTAGCGAGTGGACTTAGGGATATGCCTTATGTATCTCATTTCAGGCTGGCCATGCACTTTGTCACAGCACTATTGCTTACAGGCTATGTGGTGCGATTACTGGCCATACTCTATGTGAATCCCGAACAGCTTGTCGTAAATTCTAATTGGAAGTCCTGGTCTTTATTTTTAACAGGTCTAATTTTATTACAAATTATATATGGTGCATTTATGAGCGGATTGCGAGCAGCATTGGAATTCCCCTCTTGGCCCTTGATGAATGGCCGATATTTTCCTGAAAATTTATATTTGGAATCCTACTCACTTGCCCACAATCTTTTCAGTCATAAACCAATGGTTCAGTTTATCCATCGACATTTAGGATATCTTGTGGCTATAATGGTTATCGTTTTTATTTACAAGCTATTGAGTGCATCCTTTCAAAAGCCAAGATTATTCCATCATACCGCTAAAGGGCTTGGTTATATAGTAATTATACAAGTATTACTTGGCATCCTTACCCTAGTATTTTCAAAACGTGGAATCCCTATATCACTAGGGGCAATGCATCAAATGGGCGGACTCGTATTGTTGAATGGCATGTTATTTCTTTACTGGCAATTAAGTGGTAAATCCGCTAGGAGCATGAGCTAAAAAAAGCAGCTCTTAACCTTCCTCGCTCACTAAGTCTATTTGAGGGTGGGCCTCCTGTCCTGAGTTAATCCAAAAATTATTAGCCCCTTCGCCTATGGAAATAAATACGAGCTTGGACTGTACTAGATCTAGGATGGAAAGAAAGCGATAGATGGCCTCATAGCGATCACGGCAGGTTTCAAATAGTCTTTCAAAGGATAAGGGCTCTCCTAATTGCAATAGTTCCATTAAGTACTCTTTTTGCTCATCCATAGAGTATGGCAACTTCACTACAGTATGTCTTGGCTGCTCCTTTTCTTTGTCCTTGAGCCTATCCATCACCCTGTTGAAAGTCTTTAATAACTTAAACAAGTTGATGCTCTCTAAATCCATTTCGGTACTGAAATTATTAGCGATATTGTAGGATTCCTGTGTGGTATTGCCTCTCCTAACTCGCATACTATGCTCTTCTTCGAGTGTCCTTAGCTCCTCGACTACTTCCTTAAATTTCTTGTATTCAATAATTTTATCTACAAGCTCTTGACGAGGATCTATTTCCACTCCTTTTTCATCCACTTCTTTGCGAGGCAATAGCATACGCACTTTAATGCGCATCAGGGTAGCTGCCACGAGTATAAATTCACTTGCAACTTCAATGTCTAAGGTTTCTAACTCTTTGATGTGTGCTAAGAAGTCATCGAGTAGCCTGGATATAGGAATGTCATATATGTTAATCTCATCCCTTTCGATAAAATAGAGAATGAGATCAAATGGCCCTTTGAACTGGCCTATTTTTACTTCGTAGTTCACCTGTGCAATTATTTTTCGCGTTGGCAAAGATAAGTCTTATTCAGCGGATCTATGTAGTTGCTTTCTTATTATATAATTTTTTTGAAGGCTTGAGTAACTCTTATAAATTATTAGCTTACACCAGGTGCTGGCTTAGTGGTACTAGACTTAGTTTGGATATCGGTATATCATTCTCATCGTATTTCGGTCATCCTACTATCTTGTATCGGCAAAAGAGCGATAGGGATAGAAGGGGTTTGTACTGTGGTGGCGGGCTTTCGGCTTTTTTTTAATTTAAGCAGTTGAAAGCCCGCCACCACAGTACCGTAGCGTCAGCGAAGCCCCGTATAGCCCGGGCCGGAGGCATCGCCCACTTGATAATGATAAGTAGGGGATGCTAAATAACTCAAAAAATAGGTCATTTTGGGTCATTCCACC
>CAYZQX010000136.1:0-9315 GCA_964480615.1 uncultured Chitinophagales bacterium
AACATTTTTACGGAAACCCATAAAATTGTGTGAATGTTCTATGCACTTATAATGGTAAGAACCTATTACTATAAAAGATTTCAGAGTTATTTAGCGAGCCCTAATTACACACAATAATTGTTTCTCGGAATTCTTTCCGTTCTAGCATCATCAAAGCTTAATGTATGACTATTATTGTTTTGGAATAAATGGTAGTTTGGTGATATGTGCTAACATTTTTTTTCCTCTAATATCGACGTACAATTGATCACCGGGTTTCAAGTCAAGTTGTGAGACATAGCCCATTCCTATCCCTTTGCCCAGAGAGGGTGATTGGGTACCACTAGTAACATGACCTATCTTTTCTTCAAGCGCATTATATAGTTCAAAATGGTGCCTAGGAATAGCACGATCTGCCATAACAAAACCCATTAGTTTTCGCTGATTATTAGAGGACTTATAATCTAGGAGTGCAGCTTTGCCTATAAAATCTTTCTTGAATTTTACAATCCAGCTTAGCCCTGCTTCTATTGGATTAGTTGTATGATCTATATCATTGCCATATAAGCAATAACCCATTTCCAATCTCAAGGTATCGCGAGCGCCTAGCCCTACAGGCACAAGCCCTTTAGGTTGACCAGTGGACATAATTAGCTCCCATATATATTGTGCATCTTTATTGTCGATATAAAGTTCAAATCCACCTGCACCAGTATAACCTGTTGCTGAAAGTATAATTTCACGTCCTGCCAGTGTACATCGATCGAAATGGTAGTAAGGAAGATCACCTAAAGGGTAATCGGTAAGTTCCGATAATATGGTGGTTGCTAGTGGTCCTTGTAATGCAAAAAGCGACATCTCTAATGATACATTTTTCAGTGAGGCATTCATGGTGTTTTGTTCATTGATCCATTCCCAATCTTTTTGACAATTGCCAGCATTCACTACCAGCATCCATTTATGCGGGTTAAATTTATATACAATTAGATCATCAATAATGCCGCCGTCAGGCATTAGCATACAGCTATATTGTGCCTGTCCGTCTTGCAAGGAAGACACATCATTAGTCGTTAGGAGCTGGATTAACTCCATAGCCTGGGTACCTTCAATTAAAAATTCGCCCATGTGGGAGACGTCAAAAAGACCTGCTTTATCCCGCACATGGAGGTGTTCATCATTGATACCTGTGTAAGATATAGGCATATTGTACCCTGCGAAATTGGTCATTCTCGCGCCATTTTTTTGGTGCCAAGCTGTTAATTCTGTTGATAACATATAAATTGTGGATAATTTTTAGTGTAAAGTTGATAAAATTATATGATTTCGGCTTTTAAGTAAATAATAAGGAATAAAAAATCGAAATTTCGTTTTATTTTTACGCCGCAATTCGTTATTGCAAAGGACTTAATGCCCTGAAAAAATATGTGATCCCCAAATTATTAAAACCAAAATTTTTTTATAATGAATAAAGCAGATCTAATCTCTTTAATGGCAGAGAATGCCGAAATTACTAAGGCTCAAGCTGGCGAGGCCTTGAATACTTTTTGTGAGGCAGTTCAAAAAACCCTTAAAAAAGGAGATAAAGTTACCTTAGTAGGTTTCGGAACTTTTTCAATAACAAAACGCAAGGCTAGGGTAGGTATCAACCCTCAAACCAAGGCTAAAATAAAAATCCCTGCAAAAAAGGTTGTGAAATTTAAAGCAGGAAAAGAATTAGCTGAAAAAGTTTAATTCATTAATTATCATACATAACGATATTATTAACCGCTGTAGGATTGCAGCGGTTTTTTTTGTCTTATTATTATTATAAAAATCAGGTCATCCTCCATAGGTAAGAAATTTGCAAATCACCGCTCAGTGAAACAATTTTTTCGACATACAAGATTTAATAGTAATAAAATGAATGGGGTCTAAGGAGGATTGATTAGGAGGCTAATATTATTTATTTTAATTTTTTGATTAGCAAAATTTTTATGTATGGTCATATATAATTAGGGAGTAATAATTTTATTGAGTAATTCATTAAATATTACTCTATTGATTAAGTCTTGTGAGTAGTCAGTTATAGTGTAAGATGCTTCCACTAAGCGATAGGGATAGGAAGGGTTTGTATGGGGCTGGCAGGCTTTCAGTTGCTATGAAAAATTAATGCCGAAAGCCTGCCAGCCCCATACCGTAGCGCTAGCGAAGCCCTGCATAGCCCGGGCCTTTAGGCATCGCCAAAAGTTTTTGCATCTATATAGTCTCTATTATTTTAGAGAATTCTGTACTTGCTATTTAGGCTCTTAGTCCAATTCATTTCTGATAGGTTCTAGTGACTTGGTCTGCTTGTTGTTTTTTTAGATTTGGAATTTATAGGCGGGGGATCGCCACAACATTTTTTTTTTTTCATCGTTTACCATAGGTTTAAAATAATCTTTTTATGTCCATTATCGTGAGAAATGCTTTTATATTCAGTCTTTTCGTAATTTCCAGTTTCACCCTCGTATCAGCACAAAAAACGCAATTAGGTGGATGGATAGGAGCAAGCAATTATTTTGGCGACCTGAATCAAGGCAATAGTCTCAATAGTTTTAAGCGGGTAAGACCTGCATTTGGTATTGTATATCGCTACAATCAGTCTCCATATATTACCTTTAAAGGGACATTGAATATGGGCTTTTTATCATTTGCCGACAAGGCTAGTTCGAATTATTTTCAGCAGGCCAGAAATTTGAGTTTTTACTCAAGGGTAATTGAAGCAAGTGGGCACGTGGAGTTTCACTTTAATAAATTCATATCGGGTGACCGCAATTTTTATTTTACGCCTTACTTGTCTATAGGATTTGGTTTGTTTAATTTTGATCCAAAGACAAAGTTGAATGGAGAAGTATTTAGACTGATAGATTATGGCACAGAGGGTCAGCAAAATCCCGATCTAACAGGTCGAAAGCCCTATAAATTATTTCAGCCTACCATTCCTATAGGACTTGGCCTCAAGTATTGGATGGGTGAAAACTGGGATCTTATAGTTGATTTGTCCTACAAATTCACCTTTACGGATTATATTGATGATATAAGTACCACCTATGTGGATGAGTTAATCTTAGGCACATCGACAGTCACCGCTCAATTAGCGGATCGTTCTGGTGAGCTATTAGATGAGCCAATTGGTATCCCAGGTCGTCAGAGAGGGGATAGGGTAGGCAAGGATTCCTATATGATGATCGGGGTAGGCGTAGCCTATACATTTAAAAAAATGAGGTGTCCAGGAGAATAATTAAAAATAACAGTTTTAATCGTACCTTTGCAGGCTATTTTGTATCTGTAATGAATAACAGTATGATGGATCCTAAGATTTATTAATGCTGTATCGTTACAGATTTCCTTATTTATCCCAGTGATGACTCAAGTAACAGATTTTAAGAATCAAATAAATCTAAATAAATTGCCTAACCATATAGCCATCATAATGGATGGCAATGGCCGCTGGGCAAAGGCTAAATGGGGCAGGAATAGGCTATTTGGTCACGCCAATGGCGTAAGATCAGTTAGAGAAGTTACAGAGGCTGCTGCTGAGTTAGGTGTTTCTTACCTCACCTTGTATGCCTTCTCATCGGAAAACTGGGGACGACCGCAAGAGGAGGTTAGCGGACTGATGAATTTACTAGTAAAAACGATAAGATCGGAAACTAAAACGCTGATGGATAATAATATTAAGCTCAATGCAATAGGTGACCTCACCAATCTTCCGAGCTTATGTTACAAGGAATTACAGGAGTCCATAGAAATTACTAAGAATAATTCACGAATGACCTTAACTCTAGCACTGTCATATGGGAGCCGCTGGGAAATGGTGCAAGCAGTAAAAAATATGGCTAATGAACTTGTAAATGGTAGCCTAAAGCCCGAGCAAATTGATGAAAAGCTAATAAATTCTTATCTTCACACCCGAAATATTCCTGACCCTGAATTGCTTATTAGAACTAGTGGTGAATTTAGAATTAGCAATTTTTTGCTGTGGCAAATAGCCTATTCGGAATTGTATTTTACCCCTGTTTTTTGGCCGGATTTCGATCGCCAAGAATTTTATAAAGCCATCTTGGATTTCCAAAATCGCGAAAGAAGATTTGGGATGATCAGTGAACAATTAACAACCTAATGAAAAAAATTATCTGGATTTTATATTTGTCTTTTTTGGGCTTGATGCTCAATGCTCAAACCAGTAAGCTACCCTATTATGAATACGGTACCCCAAAGACCTATGAAGTAGGTGGAATCACTATTACTGGCGTAAAATTTTTAGACCAAGACATTCTTAAAACCCTTTGTGGCATTAAGGTTGGGGATGCTATAAACCTACCAGGTGAGGAAATCCCACGAGCTATTGAAACGATGTGGAGGCAGGATTTATTTTCTGATATCGAAATCGTTTCAACGAATATTGTAGGCAATGTGATTTTCCTAGAATTTAGATTGGTAGAACTGGCAAGACTTTCAAAGTTCAAATTTAATGGTTTGAAAAAAACTGAGGTCAATGAGTTGAGAGATGAACTCAATTTAGTGGCTGGGAAAAAAGTAAATGCCAACTTAATTACTACCACTGAAAATAAAATATACAATTACTATCGCAAAAAAGGATTTTTACTTGCTGAGGTTCATACTCGACAAACCGAAGATTTAGCAAAGCCAAACCATGTAATTCTCGACTTTGATATTAACAAAGGACGAAAAGTTAAAATTGATGAAATCGTGATAGAAGGTAATAACGCGCTCTCTGATCGTCAAGTTAAGAATTCAATGAAAGAGACCAAGGAGCGATTTAAGATAGGAGGAAATAAGCCTAAGAATATCTTAAAAGATGCGGTAAGTAAAAACCCTGTACATACCTTAGCTAATATCAGTGTGTCAAAAGTTCAAGATTATTTAGATGAACAATTAGGCCTTAATATTTTTAGCACCTCCAAATACAGCGAAGACAAATTTGATGATGATAAGCTGGCCATATTGCAGAAATACAATTCCAATGGTTATAGGGATGCGCGTATTATTGAGGATTCAGTTTACTTTGCCGATTCAGAGAATCTGATTGTGAAATTAAAAGTGGAAGAAGGCAGAAAATATTATTTCAGGGACATCACATGGGTAGGTAATTCCAAGCACGAATCTAAGGATTTATCACAGATTCTCAATATACGAAAAGGCGATGTGTATAACCAGGAAATGCTGAGCAATCGCCTGAGCTTCGATCCGAATAATGGCGATATCAGCAGCTTATATATGGATGATGGCTATCTGTTTTTTCAAGTCAATCCGATAGAAAAAAGAATCGAAGGTGATTCAATCGACTTAGAAATAAGAATTAGTGAGGGGCCACAAGCCACTATTAATAATATTATTATTAAGGGCAATGATAAGACGAATGAACATGTGATAAGACGTGAAATAAGAACTGTGCCTG
This sequence comes from uncultured Chitinophagales bacterium, assembly GCA_964480615.1. Classification (GTDB taxonomy): domain Bacteria; phylum Bacteroidota; class Bacteroidia; order Chitinophagales; family UBA2359; genus CAYZQX01. The sequence goes on from CAYZQX010000136.1 coordinate 5,420, forward strand.
GCCAAAAGTTTCGCCGTTCTGACATCATTAGAACCCAAAGAGAATTAGCTGGTCTTGGCTATTTTAATCCTGAAACGATCGGAATAGAACCTGTTCCTAATCCGAGCAATGGTACAGTGGACATCATTTATAACCTCGAGGAAAGACCTAATGATCAGCTAGAACTTTCAGCAGGCTGGGGTGGAAGCCAAGTAGTAGGCAGCTTAGGAGTGACCTTTAATAATTTTTCCATCGCTAATATTACCAAGCCTGAGTCCTGGCGACCACTACCTAGTGGCGATGGACAAAGACTATCATTGAGAATACAATCTACTGGACAAAGATCCCAGGCTCTGAGTGCCTCATTTACCGAGCCATGGCTAGGAGGCAAGAAAAGAAATGAATTTACAATAGGGGGTGGTTATTCGCGCATCGGTTCTGGATTTACCAGTACGACCGATTTTACGCCAACTAGTAAGCTTACTCAAGGAAACGCTTATGTTTCATTAGGTAGAAGAATAAAATTCCCTGATCAAGACTTTTTTGGGGTTCACTCTTTCAGCTTCACCCACTATAACTTATTTAACTGGGGTGCCAATTTTATTGTAAGTGATGGCAAGTTTTACAATTTTGCCTATAAATATTTATTGTCGAGAAATACAATTGATAATCCACTGTATCCACGTGGAGGGTCTAATTTCGAATTCTCTATCGAGGCTACACCACCACTTTCACTTTTGAATGACAAAGATTATTCGACTTTAGAGGCAGCTGAGAAATACAAGAATCCAGAATACATAAAACCTAAATTGAAGATTGAATGGTACAATCAATTAAAAGGTAAATTGGTATTAAAGGCCGCAGCCAAAATGGGCTGGATGGGATATTATAATTCGGATATAGGCTATGCCCCATTTGAACGTTATGAGTTAGGAGGCGATGGCCTTTCCAATAATTTTGCTCAGTTATTTGGTCGCGATATTATCGCACTAAGAGGGTATGATGTGCTTACAAGTAATCAGCTGAGTAATGCCAGGGTTGGCGATCCATTCTTTAGCAAGTTTACCTTGGAATTAAGGTATCCGCTCACTCTTAATCCAAGCTCAACCATCTATGCACTGACCTTTCTAGAAGCAGGTAATTCTTGGAATAATTTTGAATCATACAATCCATTTAACTTGTACAGATCGGCCGGTCTGGGCTTGCGCTTTTTCCTCCCTATGTTTGGCCTCATAGGCTTTGACTATGGACTAGGATTTGATCAAAAAGTGAGTGGAACTACTAATGGATTTGGCAACTCATTGAAATCCTATGGCAAGTTTAGCTTTATGCTTGGTTTTGAGCCAGAGTAAGAAGGTGTATGTATGGCTGAAACTGTTAAGGAATATGAAAATATAAACCATTTATCATTCTTATAGTCCATAAATATAAAATTGTGAATATTATGAATAAATTATTTTTAGCAACATTATTGCTTATCGCATTTCAAGGCGCAAATCTTTCAGCGCAGAGAATGGCCGTAGTAGATACTAAGGCGATACTCGATAAAATTCCAGATTATAAAGAGGCTGAAAAAAAGCTAGATCAGATTGCTGAAGGCTGGCAAAAAGATGTGGAAAAAAAATATAAAGAAATTGATGAGATGTATAAAGATTATCAGGCTAACGAAGTCCTACTCACCGATGAGATGCGTAAAAAAAGAGAGGCTGAAATTGTGAATAAAGAAAAGGAACTGAAAGACTTTCAAAAATCTAAATTCGGATATGAAGGTGAACTTTTCCAAAAAAGAAAAGAATTGGTACAGCCTATACAAGATCAAGTGTATGATGCCATCGAAAAATTGGCTACCGAAAAAGGATATGACATTATCCTCGACAAGTCCAGCAATGCATCCATCTTATTCTCTAATGCCAAGTTCGATAAAAGCGAAGAAGTTCTTAAAGAACTAGGCCTATAATGACGATATGTTTTGTATAATTCTTTTAATTTGGGAATTATAGATGAATGATTTTAATTTTGCAACCAAAATAAATTTGAAGATAAAATGAAAAAGTTGTTTTTATTGGTTATTCTGCTCGTTAGTGTGCAAGCTATTATGGCACAGTCCAAGATCGGTATCATTAATACTACCGAATTGCTTCCACTTATGTCAGAATATAAAATTGCTGAAAAAGAGTTAGAAACTTACACTCTACAGCAGAAAAGTATGATGGAAAAAAAATATACTGATTTCCGTACTTTATATGGACAGTTTCAGGAACAGTATCAAAAAGGGATCTTGTCACCTAATGATCAAAAGAACAAGCAAGAAGAACTAACTAAGTTAGAAGAAGAGTTGGGTACGCTTGAACAGCAGATCCAAGCGGAAATGGCTAAAAAGCAAGAAGAATTACTCGGCCCTATCCAAACCAAAGCATTAGACGCTATAAAAGCGGTAGCTAAAGCAAATGGTTATTCTCATGTCTTAGATAGTTCGGTAGGCTTAGTATTGGTTTTTCCTGATGCTGATAACTTATTGCCATTAGTTAAGACACATTTGGGCATACTCTAATCTTATTATTAAGATTTGGATAATCGTCCCATAGGAATATTTGATTCAGGTATTGGCGGCCTTACGGTCGCCAATGCCATTTCTAAGCTTTTGCCTTCGGAAGAACTTATCTATTTTGGCGACACGCAACATATGCCCTATGGAGAAAGATCCGAAGAAGCCATCAAGTATTTCTCCACTAAAATTACGGAGTTCTTGCTCAAGTATCAATGCAAGGCGATCGTAATTGCTTGCAATACAATATCCTCAAGGGCACAAAAAGAAGTAATCGCCCTCCTGCCTGCTGGCGTCCCATTGATCAATGTAATAGATCCAGTCGTCGCTGAAGTAGAGCGCTGTGGGATGAAAAAAGTTGGGATCATAGGTACTAAGCAAACAATAGACTCAGCTGTTTATAGCAATAGAATTAGCAAATTGAATCCCAAGATTGATGTAGTTTCAAAAGCAACAAGATCGCTGGCCTCTATCATCGAAGAAGGTTTTTACCAAGACCCAAAAGCCATCCTAGCAATTATCTCTTACTACCTCGAAGATCCGATTTTTGAAGGAATGGATGGGCTAATATTGGGCTGTACACACTACCCAATTATCAAAGAAGAAATCGCCTCTTATCTTAAATACAAAGTGCCAATACTTGATTCACCAGGTATTGTAGCACGCGCTTTGCAATTTCAACTCAAGGATAGAAATCTGTTTGCACATCGTAACCGACCTAAAGAACATTTGTTTTTTGTATCGGATTATACAGAGACTTTTGAGGAAGCTACAAGAATTTTCTTTGGACAAAAGATTCATCTGCAGGTATCCAATATATGGGGAAATTCATCCAGTAATGATCGATTAATCCTAAGCTCAATTGAGTAATTAGTGCTTGTTTAATAACTTATAATTTTGATATTTTTGGCGATGCCTAAAGGCCCGGGCTGCTCCAGGCTACCCTGCGTTTCGGTCTTATTCACTGACTCCTTATCTATTTTACTATATATGCACATCTGTTTATAACAACACAGCTTACCTAAGACATCAGTGAAGGGAGTCAGTGAATAAGACTAAACCATTTCGCATCCCTATCGCTATAACTAGACTCTGGACACTAGATGCTGGATACTGGACTTTTTGCATTTGTTGCAATAAAATTCAGTTTCGTAAATACTAAATCGGTAATCGTATATCTTGAATCGTAAATCGCGCTAGCCAATCGTGAATCAATTAATTGGTCCTAAGGACTGAACCCAAAAAGAGCCAATTACTTTCCCTTACAGTGGAGAAAAACTGAATAGGTTTTTGGGGGACTTCCCTATTGCAAATTCAGCTTAAAGAAACATTAAATAGGGCTTGCTAAATAACTCTGAAATCTTTTATTGTA
>CAYZQX010000137.1:0-9283 GCA_964480615.1 uncultured Chitinophagales bacterium
GTCTTAAGCAGTAAGTCCAGTATGGTGTCTTTTAAATCTTGAAAGCTGGAATCGTATTTGCTATTCACCTGCATTTGCATAATGACGTTTTGTGTAATAAGTAATATTTTCTTGGTGAGTCTTGCTTTTGATTTTTCAAAATAAAGAGATTCAATGGATAAACTATTGCCACCTTTTAAGAAAATATTTTGTTCCAATATATCCATCTTATCAGACTGAATGCCGATAGGGTGGTAGTAAGTCATCAATATTTCATTAGCAAGATGAAGAACGATTTCATCAACAGTTTCAAAATCTTTTGGAACCTTAGTTAGAAACTCAAATGGCGTCCTATGCAATGTAATCAGCTCATCCTTGTAGATAAAGAAAGCAATTTTATTGCTTATCTCACCAACTTCGATAATTTTTTCTTCTTGTGACGCAGTGTAAGCTCTTAATATCATAAAGACATAGTCTTTTGATTTTTCGATTTTAGGTAAATGCCCTGTTTCAATAGCATCTTCTAAAAAATTAGTATCAATTTCTAATCTTTTGCGCAGGGATTCGAGCTCGCCAGCTGATGGATTTTCTATATCAATCCACTTAAATGCAGGAAAGTTGGTTGTTTCAATTTTCATCTTCAAAAAATGGTTTCATTTCAGTTTCTATGCTTTCACGCAGCTTTTTTAGTTTTATGGCATAAGTTTCTAACTGCTTTTCGTGATCAGTTTCAGGTATCCATTTTCTTACGGGTATAGGATTGCCATGCAAATCAACAGAAACAAAAACGATGACACAATGTGTTTTTTTTATAAACTGTTCTTCGGTTATTTTTTTTGAATATACATCAATGGCAATATGTATGCTGCTATTGCCAGTGTAGATGATGTAGGCTTCTATTTTTACCAGATCACCAATATTTATTGGGCTATAAAAGCGAATGCCTCCCACATATACAGTTACACAATAGGTTTGAGCCCAGCTTCTTGCACAGGTATATGCAGTTTGATCAATCCATTTCATTACTGCCCCCCCATGGACTTTCCCACCAAAATTAACGTCAGTTGGTTGGCTAATAAACTGAAATGTAATGCTATTGCGGTGATTCATTCTTATTTGTTTTTAGGCTTATAATACCATCATTTTTTGAAAGCATATCAACCCATTAGAGAAAAATTAGGTAAGTCAAAGAGTTTGATCTTTTTGGGATAACAATTTGATTGCTTGTGAAGACCAATAACCAACTATTGCAGGATTATCTTAGTTTTCATATATTCAGTTAAATCACTTTTGTTGATACCTATCATTGGATCTATTTGGCAAATAGTTAACTACATAATTTAATTTCTAATCTACCAATATTGATCGAAATGCAGAGCAAATATAATTTTCTTTTTATACTTGCTACATTTTCTACTGTGCAGTTTAATATTGTTTGTAATTAATGAAGTGGCCTTTTTTTTATAATTCCACCTTTAGTATCTTTAATGGTATGTTGTACCACAAAGGCATTTTCATCTATTTTATCAATTTCTAATAATAGTTTTGTAACTTCTAACCTAGTAACAACACAAAATAGCACCTTGCCATCTTGGTCAAAATCACCCCGACCACCATAACCTTTTTCAGACTTAAATACGGTAACGCCACGTCCTAAATTATAGGTTATTTGATTTTTTATGTCATCAGCTTTAGTAGATACAATTAATACACCTATGTATTCTTCAATACCATTGATAAGGAAGTCCACTGTTTTAGATGCTGATATGTAAGTGAGCATAGAATACATTGCTGTTTCGATGCCTATTAAAAATGCGGCCAAAGCAAATAAGATGATATTAAATACAGCTATGAAGTCACCAACTGTTAAGCTGCTTTTTCGACTTACAGAAATGGCTAATACTTCTGTTCCATCAATTACTGCACCTCCGCGAATTGCGAGCCCTATCCCCGCACCTAAAAAAAATCCTCCGAATACCGCAATGAGCAATTTATCACTGGTTACTACTGGAAGACTTATTATGTGTACGAGGATCGCCAGAAAAAATATGGCAAGTACACTCTTTATTGCAAATTGCAATGAAATTTGCCTTGCTCCAAGAAAAATAAAAGGAAGATTTACGATCACAATCAAATAGGAAAGTTCAATCGATGAAAGTATTTGTAATAGCAGAGACACGCCCATCGCACCTCCATCTAAAAAATTATTGGGCAACAAAAATCCTTTTAGTCCAATGGCTGCCATTGAAACACCGGATACGATAAACAAAATATCTTTGATATATCGGAATATTACTAGTTGATTGATGTCGGATGAACGATTTATTTCTTCGGTCATTAGAATTTATTTTTGGCTTTAATTACCCGCATACCTAATGGTAACTTGTAGGCCATTTAATATTAATAAGGGCTTGGGTTTTACGGTATGGCGAAGATAGTGATTTTTATGATGAGTTAGCAACTTTGCTAGTGTAATTAGTAATAGAGTCATTGAATAAATTTATTTTGTCATCAATGGTTTTGGAATCAATTAGTATGATTTTGATTAATTAAATTGGGTTTAGAAATATGTATAACCCAGTGACATCTCTGGTTGTTAATAAATATAAGCTAGTAAACATTTCGCTTACAAATTACGTTTTAGCAATCAAAATTTTAGGATCGAATTAATAATTAAGTAAAATGATAGACTCTGTATATTGATGATTAGTAAGAGTAAGTTTATAGCTAATCTATTTGTAGAATTTTAAAGTACAGTTTAATTGTTGTATTCGCGATAGGGATATGAAGGGTTTAGTATTCTAAGCTGGGATGGCTGTATGTGGCTGTGTATCCCAGATTAGAATACCGAAGCGCCAGCGTAGCCCATAATAGCCCGGGCCGCAGGCATCGCCAAAACCACATACTTATTAGTTATTTAGCAAGCTCTACATAATAGCATAATATAGAGCTTTAGCATTTTATCGCTCCTAAGTATCCGTTTGTATTGATTAACTATTTTTCGTGACAAAAAAAATAGTACTAATGTTTTTATTATAGATTCTTAGGGCACAATGATGGTGATATCAACTTGGCCGATGGTCCCATTGTTCCAATCAACTTCAATCGTATTGGTATAGGGCATTGAAGAGATTATAGTGCCACCGATGACAGACCAGTTATAGGTGCTGCCAGTGATGGGTGTTACACTGTAACTGTAACTGCCATTTGTGCAAGGGTTCGTTGATCCAGTGATAGTGGGTGTAAATGCACAAGGCATAAGTCCACAGGGGTTGGCGATAAAGTCGAGCATTGCTTGGTACTTAGGCGCTGTATTGTAATAAGGTGGTTGGATATCAATATCATTCAGTACGCCCCAGCTTCCATACACACTTTCCTGTGGTGAGGCTAGGTTAAAATTGGTAGCTGCTATACAGCCCCAAGATCTAATGGAATCCATCACTTCTCGGTATAAATTGTATATCTCAGGCGTATATTGACTATCATACATTGCTTGTTGATATGGATAGGTAACACCAAATACATTGCCTACAAAATGTTGGCCACCTTCATAAGTAACAATTTGTTTGCCATAAAGTTTTGTGTCATTGTAATCTTGAAATAAGAGGGCATTGTTTTCCAGCCAAAAATTCCTAGCATTAGCGACTAAATCTTGTGGTGTGCTAGTAGCGTTGAGTATTGGATTACCTGAATCGTGATTCAACCCAAAATAGTGAGTAGGCGCTGCGTAGTCCCATTCGGCTTGTGGTAACTGTGCGAGTATTTCTTCGTTGAGGTAAGTATTCGTTGCTTGCAATCCAAGTACTCTTAATATTCGACCGCCATCAGCACCAAATACGGTCTTCCATATTCGAAAACAATTGCGTGATTTCTCAGCATAAGCACGTCCATAATTCAAATTTGAAGGTGCTGTTTCAACATTGTAATGCGATTGTGGAAATATCCAATTCCATACTTCATTGCTGTATTCTAGGTAAACATTAAGTGAAGGATCGAGGTTGTTATAGAACATTTGTGCCATGGAATTTATATAATTATCATTCGCACCATGAGGGATACATATCCATAAATCTTTTTGCAATTGATTTGCTAATTGTATAATGATTTCATAAGGCACACCATTAGCTGTTCCATAAGTAAAATAATCAACACTGGTGCGTTCATCCCAAGTGGTAAGTGCGCTTTGGTTCGTCTGCTGCCAGTCCATGAACCTCAAATATTCGAAAGGTTGTATTTTAGCAATAAAGCCATCATAGAAAGGATCATTTTCAAGATCGGCAAATTCATCTTCGATGCGCAGTAGTCTGATATTTCTTATATGGTCGGCTGCTGAGGAAGATGTGATATTAAGTGAATAATTAGCATCATTTGTAAGCAAGGAAAACACCAATCGACCATTGATATTACTGATTACATTCGCACCTCCTGCCACTTCAACAGTACCTGTCCCATCATAGAGTATTACATAATCTTGATTGATATGCAAATTAGTCCCATCTTCACTTTGAGAAGATAGTACATATCGAATCTTAGTGGACCCAACGGAGGTTATTTGAGGGATTTGTAACGGATAACCCTGTGCATCAAAACTCATTTCATCGGATACTGGCAAATACCAGCAGAAACAGTCGTCAGTATATGGTATGGCCTCTGGTCTTATGTGTTTGAATAGATTTTTCATAGGTCTCTCTACAGCCCAGTCAGCAAATAATGACATGTTAGTTCCCACTTTAATACTGCAATTTTGCATAGGCTCTTCAGGGCATATACGATCATCATTGGTTATAAATATATCGCGTTCATCACTACAGCCATTAGCACCTGTCACCTGAAGATGATAGGTGCCTAAAGCGAGGTTATGGTATTCATTGCCATTGCTAATAGGCATAACAATATTAGCGGAATTAGTAAGTGTAAAATTATGTGCAGTATTGATCCTTATCCTTCCATCAGCGGCACCACAAGTGGACATATTGATACAAGACACTGCTGGAAGACAAGAAAAATGGCCGTTCGCATCGTAGATTGTTAGGTCATAATAAGCAGTATTGCTAAGCCCTTGGGCATCAATAACTGTTAGTGAAACTGTAATCAAGCCACTGACATTCGTATAGGAGTGGCTAGGATTTGTTTCATTAGTGTTAGGGCTACCATCTCCAAAGTTCCAAATATAAGTCAAAGCATCTCCTTCAGGATCGGATGAACTACTGCCATTGAATGTTACATTGAGTGGCAATTGACCTTGATTGGTATTAGCAGTTACAACAGCCTGCGGCGGCATATTTATTGTTATGGTATTATCAGGTGCTGCACAAGCATAACTGCCGGCTAGCCTAATTTCATCTATCAGCCCACTTCCTGGATTATCGCCAAGATAGATCGCGCAAGCAGCGATCTCTAAAGGCGTTGTGATGGATTGTGTCAGGGTAGGTGTTGGTGTATTATTGCCAAGCTGGCTGGGGTTAATGTATAGACTAACATTGGTATTAGTGGCATTAAAGCTTATATGCATTACGATGAATGTAGGTGTATTAGGGCTCAGCTGTACAGTAGTGGGATAGTAATTATTATTCAGTTTTAATGTCCATCTTCGCTGGCCTGCAACATTGGAATGTGTTCCAAAATAGCCAGCAGCAATATGTTGACTTGCACAACCATTGCACCAGCCTATAGACGGATCGTTATGCATATCCACATACACTTCTTCATCATTATTTTCTACTTTATTGAGTAAGTAACTCACCCATATATCTGTACCAGTAATCGACCCTATATAGCCTCCATTGGGATCGATGTAACTGCTGAATATACCATTCGGATCAGTATCGAGTATCCTGCCTGCGGTTAAGTATTCAAAGCCTCCACTAGCATGTGTCCCTGTAGTCTGGAGATTGGAATAGGTTAAAGAGCTTGATGACGAAGCAGATTGAAAACCAGGTATGCTAGTGACGTTGTTTTGTACATTCCAGCTTTGATCCCACCCACTACCACCATTGAGATTATTTAATGGTTGATTAGTGGAATATTGAAAACCATCGTAAGCGAGGTATAGGCAAGGATCACCTTGTGCTGAACTCATTATAACGATAAATAAGCTAATCAGTAATGGTATAGTTTTCATAAGGTTTTATTTTGGCCTAGTACAAAAATAGGAATAAATAATTTATAAGTATAAACTTTTTAATAATAATTCATACACGTGTTAGATATATAATATATTTAAAGTTGATTTTGATAGTAATTTAAAATTTGTATTTATTGCACATTTTATAATTTTCAATGATATTTGATAATGGAAATAGGTGATAGGTTCTATTTGCTGTCCACCGGACAATTGATTCTTGAATTAATTAGAGTTTTTACAATAAGTCTCAAGAATTTAATTCCAAAGTATTAGATAGTGAAAATGCGAAAGGGCAGCCCTGCAAAACTAAGAGATAGCACAGGTTACTGTTGCCTTTAGAAGATAATAAATTCTCAAGCAACTCAGGACGGTGTCATCGCTATCATTAATTATTTTTGAAATATTGAACAACTCTTTTTTGTGATCGCTTATACGATGTAGTATTTAGTGCGCTTCTATTGCTACCACTGTATTCAAAGACAATTTATTTTTGTAACTTTGGTACTTACTAATGGATATGATAAAATTTATAAAGCAATTGATTCTAGGTCATACCCCAATACAGCGGCCAATAGGTGAAAGTACCTTAAAGCATAGGACAGCGAATATTAAAGCGATATGGAACAACGACCATGAAGATGATTCAGGATTAGAGAAGTTGTTTCGATTATTTCTAGCCGTTTCACAGTTTTTGTTTTTAGGAATTTATCTCAAGCATATTATGAGTAGGATCATGCCACTGTGGCAGGATTTTGCGATAGACTTATTTGTTTTATTTAAGGCCTTATTTCCAGTATTGATATTGTATAATGGATGGTATCATAATGAATGGGTTATTTATTTATTGTATTGGTTTTTGTTTGAAACCATGTTGTACATTCCTACGCTCATTTTTGCTTCGGATTTATTGTCACAGCCACGCTCTTATCGCCGATCATTTTTATTAATGTCGATTAATTATTTGGAAATAATATTTGGTTTTGGCGTGTTCTATACGATGTCTGCATGCATGAATAAGCCATTTGCGCATTGGTTCGATGGAATTTATTTTAGTTTTATTACCATGGGCTCTATAGGATTTGGGGATTATTATCCTGTGACCACTTATGGTAAATTCTTAGTTTCGTTGCAATCAATCATATTTTTTATATTTGTGGTGGTATCCTTGAATTTTATGACGAATCGGATACAAACCAAAGGCTATTTTTCCAGTCAGCCAAATTGATGCCTTTGCTAGTAGAGAAAAATGGCGACAACCATTTAGTATTTATTGTTTAGATAGGCGATAATTTAGATTTTCGTAAGCGTAACCACTACATATTTCGGAGCTATTTTTTAGTGCATAAAAAAATAGTTTTGCAGGCTATTTTGCCATTTAAAAAAAAAATGCAATTTTTGCAGGGAATGAGAGCATATATATTTACAGGACAGGGAAGCCAATACCCCGGTATGGGCATGGAGTTATACGAAGCGTCTGACTTGGCGAAAGAATATTTTGATAAAGCCAATGATGCGGTAAAATTCGATATTAGAAAAATAATGTTTGAAGGCTCAGCCGAGGAACTAAGACGCACAGAGATCGCACAGCTAGCCATATTTATACATTCCGTAATACAAATAAAGATAGCGCGTGATTTTAAACCTGATATGGTGGCGGGTCATTCACTGGGCGAGCTCTCCGCATTAGCAGCTAATAGGACTATTAGCTTTGGTGCTGGGGTTAAATTGGTTTATGCAAGAGCTAAAGCGATGCAAATGGCCTGTGACCTCGTGCCATCCACTATGGCTGCTGTAATAGGTTTAGAAGATGAAGTGGTGAAAGAAGTTTGTGAGGGCATTGATGGCATTGTGGTAGCTGCCAATTTTAATTGCCCAGGACAAATAGTTATATCAGGTGAGATCAATGCAGTGAATGAGGCCAATGCCAAACTCAAAGAGGCTGGCGCACGTATGACCGTAGCACTCAATGTAAGCGGTGCATTTCATTCTCCGCTTATGAGCCCGGCTGTGGATGAGTTTCACAAAGCCTTTGAAGCTATCTCTTGGAAAGAACCACTGTGTCCAGTGTATTCTAATGTTGATGGGTTGCCTACTACTGATGTTGAAACCATTAAAAATAATTTATTAAAACAGATTACTTCACCAGTCTTGTGGTCTAAATGTGTGTTGCAGATGACTGAAGACGGTGCTTATGATTTTATAGAAGTAGGACCTAAGCCTATACTTGTACCAATGATCAAAAAGATTACAACAAAGCCATCAGCACGCACATTTGAATGGAAATTGTAATAACAATACGATTTAATTGTTTTCATCCTTATACAAGAAGATCAATATGATATTGCGACTAGTAAAAATGAAATTTCGCAGTGATAAAGTAGAAGATTTTATTGTGTTATTTGAGGCAAGAAAAGCTAGGATTCAGCAGGTCGATGGATGTGAAGAGGTGAAGCTGTGGCGTAGCACAAGTGATACGACTATATTTTTTACACAGAGTATATGGCGCGATGAAGCCTGCTTAGAAGCTTATCGAAACTCATCATTTTTTATTGAGACTTGGACACTTACTAAAGCCTTGTTCGATTCGGCTCCTGAAGCTTGGTCCTTAGTAATGCAAGCATAATAAGTGATGCTTTAATGCTATAACCTAAACCTTAGATTATGCTCTCTTGATTGTTATTTAGAAATATATAGGTATTTATACAATGCTATAAGATCATTATTCATTGACGTCATTTAATGTGTTTATATATTTGGGCGATGCCTCCGTCCCGGGCTATACAGGGCTTTCTGATTTTATTAGTTTTTTAAAGGCCATCAGAATCTTCGCAAGCTCGATTTGCTGACGCTTCGGTACTGGGCTGGCAGGTTATAAGACATAACGCTTTATTACCAGCAGCATGAACCTGCCAGCCCAGTACAAACCCTTGCTATCCCTATCGCTTTTAGCGATTCAAGATTTACGATTTTCGATTTACGACATTGAACCTGGTTGAAACAACTGCACTAGGTTTAATAATTGATTTTCGACCATGATGCTTTTGGCAGCAAATACATAAACTCTAGTGTCCATTATCCAGTGTCTAGCTAAAGCGATTTACGATTACCGATTTAGGATTTACGATACTGAAGTTTGTTGCAGTAACTAGTTTAAGTCTAGTGTCCAGTTAAAGCGATAGG
>CAYZQX010000138.1:0-9171 GCA_964480615.1 uncultured Chitinophagales bacterium
TTCAGAACTCCTGACCTGCACGTAAATTAAATTTAATGTGAATTATATTTTAGAACCAAATTAGTGCCTGGGTATTCCTGCTCAGTTTCATTTAATAGCTCGCACAATCTTTTCAATATTAGGTTTGCTTTGTTAGTAGATTGTGAATGTACTGTCACTATAATTTGCTTTGCCTCTTTATCTACTTTGATGTCTGCATCACTTGCCAATATCGTTTTTATTATTGTCCTTTCTTCGCCTTGGATTTCTTGAAAATCGTTTATGACTAAATTTACCAGTGAAGTTTCAGCTCTATAGGCTATCATTTTTATCAAATTCATAATGTGTTTGCTCTCATTTTTTAGTTCATTGTATCGTTTTAGCTCTGGCATTTTTTCTACTTCTATTCGCGCTGGCGTTTCATTTCTTTTTGCTACCAAAGAATCTATCTTGCTTTGTATCTCTCCTTTTTGCTTTAGAAGTTTTGGCTTTTTTGCCATTGCTGACTCTACCTGATCAATGGTTGAATTATTCATTCTTTCTTCTAAGTCAAGAATCTTGGCTGATAATCTATTTTTCTTTTCTTTTTCTTTCTTTATCAAATAGGTTGTTTTATTAAATTCTGGATTAGGTACTACTTTAGTAGGATTGACTTGTTCTACTCCATACTGTAATAGCTTATCAAAATCAAACTCAGCAATCATATACTTGAAGTAGTTCTCTTGGTTCCATCTACTAAACATATACCTTGCTATTGTTACCGAATCTGCAACTCTATTTGTAGTAATTATACTGGTTTGGTGATTATCTGAACATAGCTTTCTTATCTCCCTAAAACCATGACCGTTTAGATTGATTTCTTTTTCGCAAAGATTTATATTCTCATTCTTCTTAAGTTCCTGATAATCAATCTTTTGAAAGTCTGCCAATGGCCAATTTTCTTTAACGAATTTACGATAGGTAATTATTGCTATTCTATACGAATTCCATAGGGAGGCAAAGAATTTTGGTTCGTAAACTTCTCTATCAAATACCAATGTGAATCTTGGAACTTGAGGATTGGTGTAAAACTCTGGCTTCTCTTTCCCTGATGTTTGTTTAATTAATTCTGGTATTATTGAATTGACTAGTGAGTCTTTTAGTTTGTCTGTGAGTTCTCCCATATAAACCATTAGGGGCTGACCGTGTATATCATTTACCCAATTTTCTGCTGTGGCTGAAAGGCACAACTTCTGCCGTGCAATATATTTTTTTGGCAGGGTCGCTTTATTTCCATAGTATATCCGCATATGTCCATCAGCATAGAATACTAAATCATCCATATCAACTATCCAGTCACTAGCTAATTGGCTCTGTACGCTTCTAACAAGTTTTTGTTTAGCCATATAGTCGACCCGTTCTCGTAAACATTTAGTTTCAGGGGATCTATCTAAACCTAAACATCTTCCTAATTCTCCAGGTTTACAAGTTTTCAGTTGCTCTGGGTTTTTTATTCTCAAAAGTGCCATATACGCTAATAAGATAACTATATGATTGAGGTTATAGTACTTTCTTGTCAAATCCTTATAAACTTCTCCAAACCGCATTAATCCCTGTGATAACAATGCGGATATTGATAATAGAATTCCTCCATTCTTTAAGCCATTATGATCGCCAAATGCTGTTTCTACCTGATCTATTACTCCTATGGCAGCCTTCAGCCTATCTTCCTCATTACTAGTAGCTACACCTAGACCATTTGAATAGGATATATCTTCCATACTCCGATCCGATGATTGACTTCCTATGCACTCTTTTGGCTGATCCGAAGCTGCTTTCTTAGTCAGTTTAGCTTTTTTAATTTGATATCTTATACTTCCTTCTGATAGATTGTTTTGTTTGGCGATTGAATTAATCGATCCTCCTGCGTCAATTGATTTCTGAATCTTTTTAAGAAGACTTTCTGTCAGCTTATATGCTTTCCTTTTTTGTGCATCTTGACCAAAAAAACCCTTCGCCCCATAGATATTATATGTGTCCATACAATTGCGGATGACATAATCAGAAACAAGAAAAGCACGCTTTATATCGATGCGCTTACAAAAGCCATTATATATGAAAAAAGAAATCCAAAACTTAAATGAATCATTATCGTCTTGAGAATGAAATCCTATTGGTAGGCCAGAATAAAAATAATGAACACAAGAATCATCAACAAAATAGACTAGCGAAGCAGATATAGACTTGCTGCCTCTTGGAAATAAAGGTAAGGTTAATTGCACTCACAAAGTTAGGCCCAATTTACGAATTGACAAGTATAACTTATTGATTATCAATTATGGGTCAGGAGTTCTGTAATTGGATGTTGTTCGCAGTGATTATCGTTTCCAATACGGGATTTTCACTTCATTTTTTTTGTAACAAAGAATTAATAATAGGACAGAGGCGATCAGACAAAATATTAATGCCTGAATAGATGCTTCTGGACCAAATTCACCTCCTGTAATTATTGACGGCCCTTCGATATGTGCTGTCACAAATGAATTGAGTGGTACATAGCCCGATACTGCTGCTCCGTATAGCCCTGACTGTGTAAAATTCCAGGCGAAATGAATACCTATAGGCAGCCATAATGATCGAGTTACCATATAGGCTATGCCGAGTAATAAGCCTGCCTCAATCGCTAAGGCGATGCTTATAAGCAAGGAACTATTGGGATTGCCAAAGTGCATGAGGCCAAATACAATAGCCGAGATGAATAATGCGATATAACTCCCAAGTCTTTCCTCTGTGATACGAAACAAAATACCTCTCATTATTAGCTCTTCAAAAATTGCGGCAGCAACCCCCATAGTTAATGATGGGATAAGATAAACTAGGTTATTAGTCTTTTCTATGTGATAGTAACCACCAATATACATTACTAATATAGTGAGTGATTGCAATAGACTGCCAAGTATAATTCCAGCTATTAAATTCCTGAAAAGATGGTGCGTGGATAACTCAGTGATAGTCCTTGATTCATAGTAGCGATAAAGTAGAATATAACTGAATAACACAATGATGGAAGCAGTTCCTGATACGATTAATTCATTGAGTTCAGGTGATACAGCTAATGAATTAAATAGTAATCCTAATACATATATTGAGCCACTATATATCAAGACTAAAATAAATATACCAAGTATAATTCTAGTAATTGGAAGGTGTAAGAGCTTATGGAATATTGCGGATAGATTCATTAGTTATGGATTTGGTGAACTTACAATAATGAAAGCAATGGGTTACTTTGATTATTGACAAAGATAGTAATAATTATAAATCAGGGGTACAATATGAATATTGTTTTCATTGATGTTTATTTGTATAGGCGCTGTAGCACTAATGTCGCAGTTTACATCCTGCCAAATGATAGGCTATGCCTATAAATTTTAATTGGTGACATTAACAAAGAGATAGGGTCTTGAATGTGCATTGGTAGTTGAATATCGAATCTTAGTTATTGCCTTGTGAGGTAGGGAATTGTAAAAAGTACTTTGCATTAGGACTAAAAAAAATGCCCCAAACCAAAATAGGCATGAGGCATCTTTACTAGATTAAGGTATAAATAATAAGATGTGGTTCATCTTACTAATTTTAATAAAACATATAAGGCTAATAGCGAAAAGCTATAATCCTCAATAAGACTATTTAAAGTCGATAAGCTCTACATCGAATACCAATACTGAGTTAGCTGGTATTTGAGCACCCATGGCACGAGGACCATAAGCTAGGCCTGAAGGAATAATTAACTTACCCTTTCCACCTTTGCCAAATAATGGAATACCTTCAGTCCATCCTGGTATCACACGTGTAAGTGGGAATTCTAATGGCTGACCGCGGTCAACTGAAGAATCGAATTTAGTACCATTCAATAAAGTACCTGTATAATGGCACTTTACAGTATTCTGAGCTGTTGGATGCTCATTAGTACCTGGCTTTTCGACTACATAATATATGCCTGAAGCAGTGCTTTTGGCGTTAAGGCCTTTTTCTTTTATAAATGCTTCGATAAGTGCCTTATCAGTTTCGGCTTGCTGTTTTGGATCCATAGCTTGTGGTTGTGGTTGAGCCTGAGGCTGTGTTTGGGTTTGTGTTGTTTGTGCGGCAGGTTTAGTCTCCGTAGTAGTTTCGGCAGTTTTATTATTTTTGCAGGAAACTAAAAGGGCTAAAGCAGTACCAGCGATAAAGAAAAATTGTTTCATTTATTTATTATGCTTTTATTTAGCGGCGCAAAAGTAACTAATTTTCTTGCAATTATGAAATTTTAATTTATGAAAAAAATTTGGGCCATACTTGGAAAGCACCAGGATCGCTATGTGTGGGCGGGGATATGCCTACTGATAGCTACCTTTTTTCAAATGGCCGAGCCCAAGATTATACAGTGGGCCATAGATGGGGTAATCCTGCCTTATAGGGAACATCGCCCTATATTCGATCCAAGCAGTGAATCACAATGGGGATTTCTGCACTTCTTTGGCCCTATCCAGTCGGTGAGCATGGGATTATTAGCACTATCAATGCTCTATCTCTTCATCGCTCTAATACGGATTGTTACCAATTTTGCAAGCACTTACTTAGTGGCCAATGCTACTGAACAGGCTATTAAAAATTTTCGGGAGCGCTTATTCAAGCACATACAGCTTCTGCCATTGAGATTTCATCATCAGTTCAATAGGGGAGAACTCATACAACGCTGTACTGGTGACATCGAGACGCTGAAAAAATTTTATTATGAGCAAATAATTGAGTGTATAAGACTTACTGGATTATTTATCAGCGCATTTTATTTCATGTGCCTTATCCATTGGCCTTATGCATTGATTGCCATTCTAATGATGCCTGTAATCGTATATAACGCGGCTCAATTTTTTGTTAAGGAGAAGTTGATATGGAAAGAACACGAGGAAGCGTCAGATAGACTTACACACACACTCAATGAAAACCTCAATGGGTTGAGGGTCGTCAAGGCATTTGCCAGTGAGGAGGAGGAGATAGCGCGGTTTAAATCGCGCAATGAGGATAAGTTTAAGTTGGGATTAAAACACTTGAGACTTCACAGTTGGTTTTGGCCTTTCAGTGATTTTTTTGTACATCTACAATTTGCGATCAGCACATTAGCAGGTGGGTATTATGCACTTAGTGGGATAATAACCCCTGGTGAGCTAGCCAGTTTTTACCTCTATGCTGTAATTGTATCTTGGCCGCTACGTGAGATAGGCCGCATCGTGTCACAGTATGGAATGGCTAAGATCGCCTTACAGCGCATCGAAGAGGTGTTAGATGAACCATTAGAAAAGAATACAGGCACTTATATACCCGCGCAATTGATGGGAGACATACGATTTGAAAATGTATGGTTTAGTTATCCTGACAAGACCGAACCTATCTTGAAGGACATAAATTTTCATTTGCCTGCTGGTCAAAAAACAGCTTTTATAGGACCTACTGGGGGTGGCAAATCATCTATATTGCTACTCCTGCTCCGTATGTATCGCCCCGATAGTGGATCTA
The DNA here is from genome assembly GCA_964480615.1 of uncultured Chitinophagales bacterium. Lineage (GTDB taxonomy): Bacteria > Bacteroidota > Bacteroidia > Chitinophagales > UBA2359 > CAYZQX01. Next base: position 5,512 of record CAYZQX010000138.1, read on the forward strand.
TCTTTATCGACAATATCCCCATCGAAAATTATGACATTTACTGGTTGAGAAGGCGCATTGGTGCTGTGTTTCAAGAAGCTTTTTTATTCTCTGACACCATAAAATCAAATATTGAACATGGACACAAGGAGGGTAGTTCTATATCCCTGAATAAATCCATTTTGATTAGCAAAACCGATGATACACTGAGCATACTTAATAATGGTATCGACACCCTAGTAGGTGAAAAAGGGATAACACTAAGCGGTGGACAAAAACAGCGGGTTGCCCTTGCCCGAACATTGCACCAAGATCCCGATATATTGTTGTTAGATGATACTACCAGTGCAGTGGACAATGAAACAGAGTTTGAAATTCAACAACAGATCATGCATACTTATAAAAATAAATCAGTTGTTGTTATCTCTAACCGAATCCATCCCATCAATGATTGTGAATATATATATGTCATAAAAAAAGGCATGATCACTGAGCATGGTAGCCCGAATCAATTAAAGGATATGGATGGCTATTTCGCTAAAATTGCTGCTATACAATTAAAGATAGCCGATGAAATATTAAATGATTAACAATACCATACTATACTGTCCAATTCATAGCAACAAGACGCGCAGTAAGTAACTGTTGATTCATTATATAAGCATAACACTGTTATTAAAAAGGATAGGCAAGTGGAAGTATTAGGGTCTATCATGAGAAACTGTTTTCAATAAAATTATTTGTGCGATGCCTACGGCCCGGGCTTTTCGTTCCTATCTTTTAGGAGGCATAGCGCGTACATATACAGCACATAATACTTACAATTGATAATGTAGGGTTACACCATAAGCTTATAGCTTCAATAGCCTCCTAAAAGGATATCCACTGCAATCCCTATCGCTTGGACCAGACTTCGAGTAAGCGCTTGTTTATTATCCGCGATGTCAAGTCAATTATAGAACAAAGTGATTAATAAAGTCTGTGGTAAACTTACCAGCTCTAAAATCCTTATCCTGCATCAATTTTTTATGAAATGGAATCGTTGTTTTAATTCCAGTAATAATGAACTCATCTAATGCTCTTTCCATTTTGGCAATGGCTTCATCGCGAGTGGCTGCCTTGCATATTATTTTGGCAAGCATGGAGTCATAATTAGGTGGTACGGTATAGCCTGCATATATATGCGTATCTACTCTAACACCATGTCCTTTACTGGTATGTAGTTCAATAATTTTTCCAGGGCTTGGGGCAAAGTTATTATAAGGATCCTCAGCATTCACCCTACATTCTATGGCATGTGCAGTGGGGTAATAATTTTTGCCTGATATGGGTACACCTGCGGCTATCTTTATTTGTTCTTTTATGAGATCGTGATCAATTACTTCCTCGGTTACGGTGTGTTCCACTTGGATACGCGTGTTCATTTCCATGAAATAAAAATCGCGATTTTTGTCCACTAGAAATTCTACTGTTCCTACGCTTTCATAGTTGATCGCTTGAGCAGCTAGTATGGCTGCCTTACCCATTTTCTCACGTGTTTTTTGATCGAGGAATGGAGAGGGAGATTCTTCAACTAATTTTTGATGGCGGCGCTGTATAGAACAATCGCGTTCGGAAAGATGGCATACCTTTCCATATTGATCACCACATATTTGTATTTCTATGTGACGTGGTTCTTCAATGTATTTTTCTATGTATATTCCATCATTGCCAAATGCGTTTCCTGCTTCTTGACGAGCATCGGTAAATGCTTTTTCAAAATCTTTTTCACTCCATACAATGCGCATCCCTTTACCTCCACCACCAGCAGTGGCTTTGATAATTACTGGATACTTCATTTCGGCGGAAATTAGCTTGCCTTCCTCCACAGTGTCCACTAGACCATCTGAGCCAGGGATGACAGGAACACCAGCTTCTATCATGGTCTCTTTAGCAGTAATCTTATCCCCCATTTTTCTTATCATTTGTGGGGTCGGTCCAATAAACTTTATTTTATAGCGATGGCATAGTTCGGCAAAGTTGGCATTCTCCGCTAGGAATCCATAGCCGGGATGTATGCCATCTGCATTAGTAATCTCGGCAGCAGCCATTATATTTGCCATATTGAGGTAGGACTTCGAACTTGCCGGCGGCCCTATACATACAGCCTCATCGGCAAAACGGACGTGGAGACTCTCTCTGTCAGCAGTAGAATACACAGCCACAGTTTTAATGCCCATTTCTTTACAAGTACGCAAGATGCGCAATGCAATCTCACCACGGTTAGCAATCAATATTTTTTTGAACATGTCAGGATTTAATTAGGCCGGTTCTACAAGAAATAAGGGCTGATCGTACTCCACTGGGGAGGCGTTGTCAATGAGGATTTTGACAACTTTGCCACTTACTTCGGCTTCGATCTCATTAAATAATTTCATCGCTTCGATAACACATATAACCTTTCCCACTGATATGGTATCTCCTACTTTTACAAATGGTTCTTTGTCAGGCCCACCCGCTCTATAAAATGTGCCAATCATTGGCGATTTAATAGTCAATAATTTACTTTCAGCAGCAGGAGGAGCAGCAGTAGTTTTAGGCTGGTCGCTTGCCGTATTTTGTGGTGCAGGAGCTTCGATGGGTTGTGCTGCCTTAGGAGCATCGGATTGAATCATCACTGGTGCAGCCATCGGGGGCATATATGAATATCCCGCCTCAATCCGAGCTTGATTTTCAATTTGGCTAAGCGATTTTATTACAACTTTGCCATCCTTATCCTCAATTCTCAATTCACCAATTTGGCTCTTATTGATCATTCTGATAAGTTCTTGTATTTGTTTGAAATCCATTGGTAATTGTTTTAGGACAAAAATAAGCTTAGTTTGGAGAATGGAAAAATCAATTCCATATATTTTGAGATTTAATATATAATTGTGATGAATGGCTAGCCCTAAAGAAGGCTAATGGATTCGAGTATGTAGGTCTTAACAATAAATGAGGAATGGTAGGATCCAGCTCATTTTGAGCTATTTTTATCATTACAATATTCTTAGGCTAGGTGCCAAATAAAGTCCACCTAAAGCCCAGCAGTGATATTGCTGAACGCCCTAGGACCAAGAAAGAAATGGGTGTTACTAAAATTAAATTAGCTCACTAATGATTGATATGCGGCAGCATCCATCAAGGTGTCGAAATCACAAATATCATTTGGCTTGATCTTAATCATCCAGCCTTCATTATATGGATCGGAGTTCACTTTTTCAGGGGCGTCTTGTAAGAGTGGATTTACCTCTACAATTGTTCCACTGATGGGCATGAACAATTCCGATACAGTCTTAACTGCATCAATTGTCCCAAATATTGATTCCTTGTCCAGTGTTTCATTAAGCGATGTAATATCTACAAATACTATATCACCTAATTCTCTTTGTGCAAAGTCGGTAATACCAACGATCACAAAATCACCATCTAGCTTGGCCCACTCGTGGTCGGCAGTATATCGCAGATTTTCAGGAAACTCCATAAATAAAATTATGTGCAATGATACAAAAAATAAATGACTTCTTAGGTAAGTTCCATAGCTCAAGATAATACCACTGAGGATAGGTAATGGTTAAAATCTATGTAGGATAATAAACAACTTTTTACTCCTTCAAGTTGTATTCGCGATAGGGATGCGGAATGGTTTAGTCTTATTCACTG
>CAYZQX010000139.1:0-9158 GCA_964480615.1 uncultured Chitinophagales bacterium
GGCTGTATTGTAAGTGTCCACAGTTGCACAGTTGTTGTCATTACAATTTGGAGGGTTTGGGGTATAAACACAAGCACAAGTGGTTGTATTATAACTATCTGTAGTCGCGCAATTATTATCGTTGCATACAGGCGGGCTAGGTGTATAAACACAAGCACAGGTTGTAGTATTGAAGCTATCAGTAGTGGCGCAGTTGTTGTCGTTGCAGGTAATAGGGCAGCAGGGGCAAGAACCTCCACAATCAACCCCTGTCTCTACTCCATTTTGAACACCATCTGTACAGCTAACGATTCCACATATTTGCAATCCCCAGGTATTAAGGCTACCTCCATCTTGATTAGCTAAATCATTTACGGTGAGCGTCCAAGTGCCATTTGCGTTTTGATTGTTGAATGCAGCTAATGCAACACTTGGTATATAAGATCCTCCTCCAGTTGGTGGGCAAGGTATAGAACTATAAGCTGCGCCACTATCATCGAATACTAGATTGAAATTGTCTTGATCATTACATACCTGACCTAATAAAGTGATTGTAGTACCAGCAGGACTAGTGAGTTGTATCGTTAAGTCATTGATCCACGTATGTGTACCAGTAAGATTTACGACGTTGATATCCGTTATCGAGGTTGGGCCTGTGGTAATTGCCAGTGTGGATGTAATTGAAGGCGTGCCACTTGCTGAAATTGCTATTGGAACATTTGCACTATTAAAAGTTGAACAGTAAATATTTGCAGTAGTAAAACTATATATGCTAGAAGCCATACTTGAACCACAAGGGTTATTGCCAATCACCTGCCAGTAATAGGTTGTATTAGGCGAGAGTGAAGTAGAATAACTATTTGTTGTTGGCGATCCAGTATGAATAATATTGGACATACTTGCAGTTGTCGAAATATTGATGGTATAATTTGTTGCTCCTGACAATGCTGACCAGGAAAAAGGTACAGTAGTTGCGACACCAGTTGCGTTATTGAGCGGTGATGATAGGGTAGGAGGGGTGGATAATGCTGGAACTACACTATAAGTTATTGATTGGTTGTTATTCAAGGCGCCACTGACTCCTGATACTGTTAGGTTATAATTTCCCACTGCTACACTAGCAAGAGAACTAATGGTTAGTGTGGAGCTACTCGTTGCAGGATTAGGAGAAAAACTAGCTGAGCTGCCACTGGGATTACCTGATATTGATAAGTTCACATTGCCACTAAACCCATTAAATGAATTTATTGTTACTGCATAAGATGTTGTACTTCCTTGACATACAGTTTGAGTTGATGGACTGAGTGATAATGTAAAATAAGGATTGGGAGAGGATATGATTGTGAAATTTGTATTAGAAATATCAAAGAATACATTGCTACTACATTTTACTAGCACTCTACAAGTCGTTGATGGATTGTTGGGGACAGTAATATTATAGCTGCCGTTATTCGGTACGCCAGTTGCTAAAGTGATGGGATAGGTTAATCCACCATCGATTGATAAGAATATATCTACATTAGGACAACTAACTGGTGAGGCTGTTGTATTGGCGACATTCCAAGTAACTGCTTGGGTAGCGCCAGGTGTCCAGCTTACCGCTGTATTCGGTGCAGTTACTGCAAATGGTCCTGCCGCAGCAATAGTGCTGATTTGTACATCGTCATAACCTGTACAGCCTATACCATCGTGATTATCTCTTACGGTAACTCTAAAATTCATAGTTCTTGCTACTGAGGGCAATACCTCCCAAGTCAACGTATTGTTAATAATATTTGCAAGTGATGGAAAGTAGCGACTAGGTGATACTGTAGGATTAAGACTTCTAAAATTTGGTCCACTAGTTTGTGTCGCTGAAGGAGAGGTGATAGCTGAACCTAAATCCATTTCTTCCCAGCAGTAGGAAATTGCATCCCCATCACCGTCAGCACCTACAGCCGTCAATACGAATGGCGTAGAGATAGGTATTGAATAATTGGCACCACCATTTACGGTAGGTGAGCTATTCCCTAAATTGGTGATTACTGAGCAACTACCTGCATTGAGTGAGTTAGACATCTGTGTGATGCTATAGGCGTGGTAGTAGGCATCGCTATGTGGTTGTATATCCGCCACACCACATATTCCGGCGTAGCCTTGTATGGTCGATGCACTACCTGGCTCATAAGCAGCCGAAGCCGATCGGTTTCCATTACAACTTCCATCAGTGGCATTGAATGTATGACTGCCCCCAAACTGATGACCCATCTCATGGGCTACATAATCTATGTCAAATGGATCTCCTACCGGACTACCACTACCAGTTACACCTCTTGCTTTATTGTTAGTAGAACATACGCTACCTAAGGAAGCTACACCTCCCCCACCTGTACTAAACACATGGCCTATGTCATAATTGGCATTGCCTATCACATTATCACAATTAGTTTGATTCTCGCCTAACATTGTCGATCCATTGTTATTCGTATATGGGTCTGTGCTAGCGTTGAGATACACAATACTGGCATTATTAGCAACAATCACTAGAGTAATTGCTAAGTCATTTTCATATACCCCATTACAGCGATTCATAGTTGTATTCATAGCGGCAAGTGCCAGTGCAGTAGTACCACCGTGAAATGCGGCATACTCACCTGTACAAGCGAGCGCTAAATCGTAGGTGCGCAACCTACAATCACCTTGTGTTTTGTATAAGAAAGAGCCATCACTGCCAGTATCGGAACCCCGCTCTATGATGTCACTGGCTGATTCAACACCACAATAAAAATTATCTACGCCAGTCTTATGCGTAAAGTCCTTTTTATAATAACTGATATAGTTGCGGCGATCATTGGTCTGATAAGGATCTATAAATACACTACCAGTATGCGCGGATAGAATCATGGCATGAAATCCGTGAGGTGTTATATCTAATTTTATGGTGGCGTGAGGGTCTGTTATACCCCACCCACTATAAGTTTTTATATCTTCATATTCAGCTGCTAAGCTTGTTGCCATCACTGGGGCATACACTACATTAAATTCACTATAGGTCCCATCGGGCATAGGAATGGCTACCACAATAGCCCTATCACTGTAAACTTCTGAAAATCTCAATGGTGCCGTCTCAAGTAATAAGGCCATATTATCAATATCAAGGCTATACGCTGAATAACGATCAGGCTGGATGTGCCGGACACCTAGTTTTTTAATACTTTGCGCTGCTTTTGGTTGCCATAACATATTCGTGTCATACTGGCTGTACAGCGCTTGCGATAAAACAATAAGAAAAAGAAAAGAAAGAAAAACCCTCATATAATTATGATTAATTAATTGTTCATATTTTGATTGTCTCATACTAGAGATCAATTCGTTATCTAATAAGGATAATTGGTGAATCCAATTGCCACACAATACCTTGGTTCTGGATATTTCTGTATAACTGCATGATCCATAAAGCCTACACCCACTTATAAACCTAGGTTATCAAAAAAACTAAAAGGGAGATAATGGCGATGCCTTACAGGCCCGGGCTATCCGTTTATACTCCTCACTTCATAGTGCAACCCTTTCAGGTTGCCCTATTCGTTGCGGGGTATCACTTCTATCCCTATCGCTAAATGAACAGTAAATCATTTTCCTATCCTAAATCATCATCATCCCAGCTTATGTACCAAGATTCAAAGTTTTTTACATTTTACTATTCAGCCCTGCCGCATTGAAGGCCCTTTCCCCATTCACCTAACACACCATTTTATCATTGCGAAAATTGTGCATTAGTTTGTTTGCTTTTATTATTTCCAATTCTCTTGATTCCTAAATCACAGATAAATCAAACTCATGGAAACTAACAACAATTAACCAATATCCAATCTATAAAAAATGACCCCGGCGAGAATCGAACTCACATCTGAGGAACCGGAATCCTCCATTTTATCCATTAAACTACGGGGCCTTAATTGCCAAAGCTCAAAGATATTAAATTTTATTTTTCTTATACTAGTTTTATTTAAATATCTTCATGTGGATGTTCAAAAATATTGACATTCAACACAGCTAATTATCGAATCTTATATTTCGCTTTTGTTTTCTATGCCATCAGCTCTATTATTTTGATTGATAAAAGCGCAGAGTTCTTTTACAATAGGTAATAAATAGCCGATCTCACTTGAGTAGATTAAAATTCAATAGAACCTAAATAGTTTATTTAAAACAAAACTATTTTATATGGCTTGTTAAAAAAATATTCATTTTTTCATTCGGAATGTTCAGCTACAAACCAAGTAAAGATCCCTGTTTCAAGGTTTCAAATACTGCTATAAAAAAACTATGTGAACGTTAGTTTATAGACAATTGAAATAATACATCTGTTATTGGGCAGTGTATATTAGACACAAAAAAAACAATAGTAGTAGAACCTAACTCGTTAATATTAGATCATTTGATAGGCTCTAGAAATTGGAAACTATACATAGTTCACTTAATCAAGAAAAAGTTTCGGGATCGTGAATCTTGTATCGTTAGTCGTAATTCGCGCAGCCAGCGATAGGGATAGGAAGGGTTTGTACTGTGCTGGCGAGCTTTCAACAGCTTATATACAATAAAGCCGAATGCTCGCCAGCACAGTACTGGAGCAAATCGAGCTTGCCAAGATTCTGGCTGCCGTTGAATTAATATACTTGCCAGCACAGCGCAGCCCTGTATAGCCTGGTCCGGAGGCATCGCTATAAATGATAGTTATTTTTTGGTATTAATTTATAGTTTTTCCACATTGTGTTAATAACTTAATTGAATGGATTAGCTTTATATTTTATTTGAAATCAACATAAATTGGATGTGTTTTTTTTGTTCAGGTATTTGTGGGTTCTCCCAAAAAATGTTTTATAAGAAATAAAGACAGAAAACGATGAAACTTACTAAAGTGGATAAAAATATCCCAGTAATAATTTGGTGTGTCAATGCAACCTATACAGTTCATCAATAATCTGTATCAGCAAGCCAAATGTTCTTTTTTTTATTTTAAACGGAATTGCTAGCAAATTTTAATATTTTGTTAGTATTTATTTAATATTTATGGAGAAATTGGGCTATCCTATTAATTGCCTTTTCTAAAATTATATCGTACATTTGTGACGAATTTTGCCTATTATGAAATTATTGAAAAAATCCTACCTACCTAACATCTTTTTGTTTTCAATTGTTTTGGTAATATTTTGCGAAAAATTATTATCTCAGAATTTTGGAAATCAATGGATCGATTACTCTAAAACTTATTATAAGTTCAACGTTGACAAGACGGGACTTTATAGAATTAGCTATGAAACATTATTGCTCGCGGGAATAAATCCTGCGGGCCAAGATTTAAAATTATATACAAGAGGCGCACAAATTCCTATCTATACTACGAATAATGGCAGCTTGCAGCCTGGTGATTATATTGAGTTTTTTGGGATGAAGAATGACGGATCATTCGATACACAACTTTATTCACAACCAAGTCATCAATGCAATGAAAATGTCAGTTTGTTCTCTGATATAGTTGGATATTATTTAATGGTTGATGGGGCAGGTGAGCATTTGCGTTTTAACAATGCGGACAATAATGTAACAGGCTTATCTAATCCTGAGCCATACTTTATTTACACCTCCTTAAAAAACACAACCAATGTTCACAACCCAGGAATACCTATTACTGATGTTGGTTCAGATGCTATATGGATGGCTAATTTTGAGCTGGGTGAAGGATTTGTGGGTCCTGATATTCAGCAAGGAACACCTTACAATATGGTCATCCCTACAAATTCGATCTATACTGGGGCCGCGATACCAGCAACATTAAAAGTAAAAATCGTAGGTAAAAATGATTCATATATTGCGGTATCAGATCAGAATTATTCGATTAGTGTAGGTTCTAACACTTGTGTTAATAATATATCTTCCAGCTATGCTGTAGTTATGAATGAATGTGAGCTCCCTATCAATAATCTAAATCCTGGAAATACTTCCGTATTAGTTCAAGCATTTGATGGCAGTCAAATGATTGGTAATGAGTCCTACAATTACCACAGTCGCATAGCAACAATTTATGGTTCTATAACTTATCCACATAGTTTTGATTTTGAGAACAAAACAATCTTTAATTTTGACCTATTAATCAATACCGATAAGTATTTTGAAATAACCAATTTTGTAGGTGGTAATGCCCCAATTATATATGATTTAACAGCTAATAAAAGGATTACACCTGTCATACAAAACAATGTCTATAAGTTTAAGATAGCTTACGATCCTACTATCAATGCAACACATAAACTGGTTATTGCCAACACCGATTCGAGTCCTTCGCTCACTAATGTAAATTCCCTAACCGAAAGAAATTTCGTGAATTATGGCTTAGCAGCTAATCAAGGTGAAATGATAATAATCACTAATTCAGTCTTGAGAACAGGTGCTACGGATTGGGTGGCTCAATATAAGGCATATCGCCAATCTAATTCAGTAACACAAACACCTGATTCTCCTGAAACAAATAATGCGAATTCGCCTGTTTCATCATTTAACAAAGTTGTAGTAGTTGATATAGAAGAACTATATGACCAGTATGCTTTTGGGATACCTAAAAATCCAATGGCAATAAAAAACTTTATCAATGCAGCATTAAATAATCAAAGCCCACAAGAATGGGAGGTAGAACCTACTCACTGTTTTATTATAGGCAAGAGCATTCGCTATCCATCATTTCGTTACAATCCTAATTACTATACCCAATGTCTTGTACCTACATTCGGTATGCAACCTTCTGATAATATATTAATGTCCAGCGATATTTTTTCATATAAACCGCAAATCGCTATAGGAAGGTTACCAGCTACTAACCCTGACGAAGTTAGGATATATTTGGATAAGGTGATAGAATATGAAAATGCATTTACTCAAGCGGAGTTGCATTGCGACATCGAGCATAGAAGATGGATGAAAAATGCTTTGTTCATTAACAAAGGTTGGGACAATGAGGAACTCGACTATCTATCTAATTTTTCTGAAGTCTATGCGGATTATGCCCAGAGTGCACCAGGAGGCATGACCATCGTAAATACCTTAAATGACAATTGCTCACATTGCAGTTTTCCTAGTCCATTATTGCCTGGTTATATTGAGGATGGTTTGGCATTTATTAATTACAATGGCCACAGTACAGGACTTTATTGGCAATATGATATAGAAGAGCCTGCTGCCTATAATAATGAAGGGAAGTATCCATTCATTCTATCCAATTCATGCTTTGTGGGGCAGATACATGAGACCTCTAATGATCAGATGTCAATCGAATATGTACTTGCTGAAGAACGTGGAGCAATCGCATTTTTAGCAACACTATTCTTGGCTTATCCGGCTTATTTAGATATTTTTTCTGAAGCCCTTACGCATAATTTGTTTATCGATTACTATGGTGAAACGATTGGTTCATCAATCGTTGAAACCATTGATGAAATTTATGAACCGAACAATCCTGGAGTTGAAACAACCTGTTTAGAGTTTACTTATACGGGTGACCCTGCAATACGTCTATATCACTTTGACGAGCCTGAGTTTTTACTTGATTCTGATGAAGGAGTTCTACTCTCTCCTAGTGAGGTAGTGCCTGGTATTAACGAGAATATTAACATCAATTTTAATGTATATAATACAGGTGCATTGGTTGATGATAATCTTGAAATCAATATTTCAATATTATCCCCACAAGGGAATGAAGTTTACAATCAGAATTTTACAATCGAAGCACCAGACTATCTACACGCAATGAGCGTTGCTGTTCCTGTTCAATCCAGTTGGTATGCAGGTTCATACACGGTAGTAGTGGAATTAGATCCCAATAATTTGATAGTGGAGGATTGTAGTGAAACAAGCAATAATCAGTTTTCAAATAATTTCTATATTAATAATAATTCTTGTGCCGCAGTAATCGCTACGAATATAGCTTCAGAATATTGTATTAACTCACCAGCTCAAACTTTGACATCTGAAATAACAGGGACATTTTCCTATAATGGTCAAGTAATTACACAGTTGATTCCACAATCATTTGGACCTGGGACACATAGTATTGATTTTGAATTTGAAGACCCTAATTCGAGTGCTAATTGTAATACTGAATTTGTGTTTGAAGTCAATAGTTTGCCACTTGTTGGGTTTTCACCACTATCAGGTACTTACTGTGCAAATTCACCTATCAGTTTTGATTTAGGCGCTAATTACAACCCAGCTCATAATTATAGTTGGATGATAACGCCAAATACAGGTATCACCATCAATAATTCTAATTCGCAAAATGTGCTTATTAGTTTTCTTAGCCCTGGTTCTAAGCAAATAGTATTACAAGTAACTGATGAAAACGGATGTACCAATCTCAGTACCACAGCTACCATTCAAATTACTGAAGGTATTGAAAGCCCTGTAATCACTGGAGATTCTAATACTTGCCCAGGGGTAGAACTAACTTATAGCATTCCAGATAATAGCTTATCATCTGTAGTTTGGACCGTCGAAAATGGGGAAATTATTAGTCAGGATAACAATCAAGTTGTTTTATCATGGACAAGTAATCCACTCAATTCAGGAACAGTATATTATAGCGGAATTAACTCCAGCGGTTGTGCAGCTACTAATACTTTAATCGTTGTAGTCGATACATTTACTCCTGAAGCACTTTTTCAAATAACTGATTTGAATATTTGCAGTAATGATTTAATCCCTCTAATTAATCTCACAAGTGCTGAAGTCACTTCATTTAATTGGATACTTACGAATACAATAACCAATGAATCCATTACCTCCAATGGTGAAAATCCTGAATTCCCCGTACTTACACCTGGACTATACCAACTTAATTTAGTAGCTTATGGATGCTCTAGCCAAGTTTTTAATGAATATGCATATCCAGAACTTATTAATGTAAATTACGATATTCCTACAATTGAACTAATTACGGTAGAGCCTACTATGGGACAAGAAATAACATTGAGCTGTAATTATTCCGTCGGTGAATTTGCGTGGGAAGGCAATGGATTGGTCAATAATGGATCATCCACTGTACAGGCTATTCCCAATGAATTGATCAATGTATATACACTCACCTATATCAACTCTGATGGTTGTGTTACAACGGGTCAAATAACTGTTGACTTTACTACGGGTATTGC
>CAYZQX010000140.1:0-9141 GCA_964480615.1 uncultured Chitinophagales bacterium
GAAACGCAGTGTAGCCTGGAGCAGCCCGGGCCTGTAAGGCATCGCCCAAAATTTTGAGTTATTGGACAAGCCCTACTTATGTACTGAGATTATCCAAAAATAGAGCAGGTCTTTGAGTGATTTCGTGATAGCATATTACCCCTTTAGCAAAATAGTGTAGGACCATACTGTTGCGGGTCAATCCTGGGTTTAATATGGGTTCTCCAGCGTGAATTAAGTTGGCATGCCAGATCAATAGATCACCTTTTTTTGCCAAAAAAGTTTCTTTCTTTAAGCCATTTTCTTTTATTACTGCTGCTATTTTTTTTTCATAGTTAGCATAATTATCTGAGCCAAAAAAGAGTGATGTGTTTCCGTGGTTAAAATCATCATTGAGTATATAGGGCAACTTGTGACTGCCGGGATAATAGCTCAGTGGTCCATTCGCCTCACTGATATCTTCTAGGGCTATCCATACAGCAATCATATAGCCCAGAGGATAGGTAGTCATGTGTACAGTATCGGAATGGGCTGCCTGCTCGCTTCCTGAAAAAAAATTGATGCTCTGAAAAACTCTTGCTTCCTTACCTAGTAGCAAGTCGAGAACCTTATTTAATCGCTCGTTGATTACAATATTTCTTATAGCACTCGATTGATTGATGGCAAACATTACACGCTCCTTACCTATTTTTCTCCAATTAGCTTTGCCTTTTTCTATTAATAAGTTAGTCTCTGAAAGAAGGGTGTCAACCTGCTGTGGTGAAAAAAAATTGCGCAATATAGCATAACCATTTTTTGACCAAGGGAGCAGTGATTCTTGTATATCTTGAGGCAATGATTGAAATACAGGATTTGCGGGCAGTAGGCTCGCCGAATCGCCCTCATCCAGCCAAGGTTTAGGCTGAGCCATAGATTTAAAATCATTGCTAGAAATCGAAGAATAGTAGGACTTGCGGAGACCAATTTTTTTATACAATGCCGACTGCTCAGCTAATTTATTTTTCTTAAAAATATTGTAAAGCGTATAGCCAGGTCTAAATCTGCGGATGAATTGATGAATTGTATTCATATTGCCCAAAATTACTATATTTCAGGATTATTTAGGTTTTGGAATTATCGCTCCTTGTTTTTTGTTATAAAGTGTAAATTCAATAATTTATGGTTCTCATCTTATTAGGTATTATTCTTTTTCTCTTGAGCTTTAACCTCGATAAAAATGATTTGCGTCTTATCCGAGTTGCACGTTTCTTGCGTATCGGCGCATTTCTCGTGCTCGCTGCTGGCATATTGAGCTCTTGTGTAGTACAGATAGATGCTGGGAGTGTGGGTGTGAAAAAATTATTTGGAAAGGTACAACCCGATGTGTTGCAGAGCGGATTGCATTTTATTAATCCACTACTTGAAGTTGAAAAAGTAAATGTAAGAACACAAAACTACACAATGAGTGGTATTCACGATGAAGGCGACAAGGCAGGTGATGATGCAATTCAGGTGTTGTCCTCTGACGGGTTACAAGTAACCATTGATCTTACTGTTCTCTTTAAGGTCATCGCCACCGAAGCACCTAATGTAATTTCTACCATCGGCCAAAACTATTCTGATGTGATCATAAGACCCATATCGCGTACTCGGATTAGGGATAATGCGGTGTATTATACTGCCATAGATCTATATGGTTCCAAGCGCGAAGAGTTTCAGAGCAAAATATTTTCTGCCATAGAAAAGGATTTTAGAAGCAGAGGCTTGTTACTCGAACAATTGCTTGTGAGGAATATCACCCTTCCTGAATCCGTGCGCTTGACTATAGAATCTAAAATAAATGCTGAACAGGAATCTCAAAAAATGTATTTTATTCTTGAAAAAGAAAAACAAGAAGCCGATAGAAAAAGAGTGGAGGCACAAGGGATTGCTGATTATCAAAATATTATTAATAAATCGCTTACTGATAAGCAATTGCAATATGAAATGATTAAGGCGCAAAAGGAGATAGCGACCAGTCCTAATAGCAAGGTAATAATAATGGGAGGCAAGGGCGATGCACCATTTATAATAGGAAACAATTAGTGCCTATTAACACTCATGGAGCACACATAGAATTTAGCTTATTAGGGACAACATTACCTTGCTCAATCGGGAGTTTTTAAAAATATAAGTTATAAAACCACATCACCTATAGAGCATTAGGAATTGAATCTTGTAGATATGTATTATCTAATCAAAGAAACAATTTTGGGCGATGCCTACGGCCCGGGCTTTACAGGGCTTCGCTGACGCTCCGGTACTGGGCTGGCAGGTTGTAAGACATTATCATTATCCACTTGCAACTGGAACCTGCCAGCCCAGTACAAACCCTTTCTATCCCTATCGCGAACAACAGTTAATGAATTACAATCCCGATGATTGCATTAGAGCTCCATCTCTGTGGTTATATTTTAGCGCTTTGTGCAGCAAGATGCTAGGCTGGAGCTGAGATGTAAAGGAGGTGGCGAGCCGAAAAACAGCAAAACTAGATAGCTAATCAATCAAGTCTTACGTAAATATTGAAGATTTTGGGCTCACACAAAATAACTTTTTTTGTACTACGAATACATTATATAGTGATCAATAAAGTAGGGCTTACTCTATTAATCAAAATTTTGAAAATATGGCGATGCCTTACAGGCCCAGGCTGCTCCAGGGTCCACTTTCAAGCATTTATTTTTTTTCAGTGGCCGCCAGAATTTTCGCAAGCTCGATTTGTTTTCGGTCTTATTCACTGACGCCATTATCCTTTCTATACGAATATTAAATACTTTTCATAACGACACAGCTCAACTAAAATATCAGTGAAAGAAGTCAGTGAACAAGATTAAACCATTCCGCATCCCTATCCCGAATACAACTTGAATGAGCGATGGGAAAGCGACAATGATATGTATTTATTATACTGGTTTTATTGCTGAAATACATCAATTTTTATAAATATCCATTTTACTTACCTTCCCTAAAATTCAACATCGCAATATCTATGATAACTATTGAGCAAGACCTATCTAATTGTAGTAGCAACCATTATCCCAGCAGCCCATTAACTCATAACTTAACCCCTTGCCAAGTATAAAAAATTTTGAGGGCTTTCCGCCAGTTGTAATAAATAGTTTTAATAATCCTGTTTCATCTTTATTGGTTAATAGAACATAGTTCTGGCGATTGTCTATTAACATCCAGTTGTTGTTCAGTTTGTGCAATATTAATTCTGCAACGATATAAGGTTTTGATTCTATAAATGGGTTTAGTTGTAATTGCTCAATATTTTTCTGATGTAACATTTCAATGTTATTGATACTGGTTTCGGGTTCAAAAATTGTATTACTATTATTCCAATCTTTCAGTAGTACACGATCATTCTCAATGCCATAAAAATGGACTATTTCACCTTGATAAGATGCGCCTACAATGAAATTGAGCGCTGGACTCAACTGCCAGGGATAAAATTGCAGGTATAATCCTATACAGCCCGAAGTCTTGCCCAGAAACCATGTTTGTAAAACCATTATATCATTTTCTTCCTTGGTAATGGAACTCAATGCCATCCAAATATCTTTAATGCCGTTTTGTGTTTTGAGTTGCTCTTGGTTTTGAGTAAACCCTATTAATGATTTTACTTCATATTGTTCATCTTCCGTGAGTGATGTTAAGTTTTTATAAGCTTCACTAATCGCGTATAGGCGAACAATTTTTTCCCATACTGAATTTTCCCACCCGTTTCCACCCATTGGAATTTCAGCTATTTTTTTTAGCGCATTAGCTAGCCCAGGTGCCTTCGCATCTACCATACGACGGATCATATCATCCCAGTAGGAAGGTGGTTTGGGGGGCAATGCCATTAATCCATTGCGTACTAGATCTTGCAACCATAATTGCAATTCGCTGATGCCATCTATTACCTGCTTATGTCTTTTTTCTAGGGTGGCAGGGTTAGTAATTTTGGGTGTAATTACAGGGGTTTCTGTAGCCTCAGTTGCTGGTTTTTGATTTCTCTTGTCAATCCATACTTTTACCCATTCAGGTTCGGCTTCTATAACGAAAACAGCTGCATTACTGATATAATAATACAATAGCCCCAAGCTGTGTTTGCAAGGAAATTTTCGACTGGGACAAGTACACTTGTATGCTATTTGATGGAGATCTATTTGTGTTCGATAGGGTAGGCTGCCGCTGCCTTTGCAGGATCCCCATACCGCATTATCAGAATAAGCACAACTTTCCCAGTACAATGATTTTGCTAATTCTTTGCCAGCCTGTAAGGAAGCGGGATCACTTGATAATTGATCAATAAAGAGAGGTGTCAGTTCAGTGAGTTTCAATAGGGATGGTATTAAAATTTATAATTATGAACTGTCAATCCAGGAGGTGTTACTATTCGCCTATTCAGTAAATCGTTATTTGAATGTGTTAGGTAGGCTGGCTTATAACTCTAAAATAATAAATCATATCAGTGACAGGGGGTTCTATGCCTTGCTCTTTGAGTATAATGGCAATTTGGCCGCGGTGATAAGTGCCATGATTCAATACATGATCAAGAATCTCTTCTACAGTGCTCTTAAACGCTGTTCCCTTCGTGTTTTTATAATGAATAATTTCAGATATAGGTTTATCCTTGCATAAAGTTATACAGTTGTCTAGGAATTGGTCATTGAGTTTGTTTTGTTCATCTTCTTGGATTGATGATGGCCATACCTCAGTTGCCAAGTCATTATAAGCTATCCTTGCGATCCATATACGCTGAGCAGCAAGAATATGATTCATTAGGGTATGTCCCTTGTGTTCGGGCTTGTGCTGCGCTAAAAGGGCGATGAATTGTCCATTAGCCCAATGATTATATTGTAATCGCCTAATCAAAATGATGGTAGCTCCTATTTTTTCTTCTTAAACATTTCTAGCATTCTATCTGTGACTACAAAGCCCCCTACTACATTTAATGTACCTACAAATACGGCTAAGAATCCAAGTATCATAGCAGCAATATTGTCAGCTTGACCTAATACGATAATAGCGCCTATGATTACAACACCATGGATAGCATTAGCACCACTCATTAAGGGTGTATGCAATACAGCAGGAACGTGTGCGATAACCTCAATTCCCAAAAATATCGAAAGGATGATGATGAAAATCATCTCTTTATGTTGTATAAATAAATTTAATAGTTGATCCATATATGATTCAATTTTTACTGGTGAATAATATTATTTTAGGCGTTCACTTACTACTTGTCCTGCGTGAGTGATACAGCATGCTTTAATAATGTCATCATCGAAATCCAGTTTGGCATTACCTTCCTTGTCGATGATTAGCTTGAGCAAGTTTAAAACGTTGCGGCTGAACATACGCGAAGCATCACCAGGCATATCGGATGGAAAATTCGACTGACCAATGATTTTAACGCCATACTTATAACTCAGCTCATCATTAGTGGTGCAGGCGCAGTTACCACCTGTGGAGGCCGCGAGATCAATTATAACTGACCCAGGTGACATAAGCTTGACGGTTTCTTCGGTTAACAATAATGGCGCTTTTTTGCCGGGGATCTGGGCGGTGCATATTACTACATCCGACTTTATTGCGTGGTCGTGTATTGCTTGTGCTTGTTTGCGCTTATAGTCTTCATCTTGCTCTACTGCATAACCACCAGCAGCACGATCATCTTTAGCACCATCAACTTCTACAAACTTAGCACCTAGGCTCATCACCTCTTCTTTAGCAGCTGCGCGCACATCAAATGCCTCAACTACCGCACCTAATTTTTTAGCGGTGGCAATGGCTTGTAATCCAGCCACACCTGCACCAAGGATTAATACTTTAGCGGGCTTTATGCTACCAGCAGCAGTCATCATCATAGGAAAAAATCGAGGTAAGTGTGTGGCAGCAGTGAGTACTGCCTTATAGCCTGCTACGGTAGCCATAGATGACAATATATCCATAGACTGCGCCCTGGTGCTGCGTGGTACAAACTCTAGTGCCAAGGCCGATAATCCTTTCGCTGCACATTGATCTATGATCGGCTTATTCGCATATGGATTGTATGCAGCAATCCATATAGCCGATGGAGAGGCTTTAGCAATATCAGCCTCTGAGGGTGGGTTAATGGAAAGTATAATATTGCTTTTCGCTAATACTTGTTCTCTCGTAGCTATTGTAGCACCAGCTTGTATAAGCATATCATCAGTGAAGCCTGAGGCAGTACCAGCATCTTTCTCCACTAATACTTGTTCAGTTTTTAATTTTAGTAACTGAGTAATCACTTCAGGGATTATCGCACAGCGATTCTCCGTGCCTGATTCTTTGATGCTGCCTATGGTCATAATATGCTCAATAAAATATCCGCGAAGTTAGTAAAAAATAAATCAATTAATAGTTATTTGATGTAAAGGGTTATTATTATTTTTCTTTGGTTTTAGCTGATAACGTAATAATCTGTATGTTGCAATTTCCTCGATTTCTTAATAGGTGTTTTACGCATTGTTGGTCATCCTTAGCGATGGATTTGCGATTGGTTTTCACGAGTAGGTATTGAATAGTAATTAATGCACTTTGGAACTCATAAGATACGTGAATAATCAATGGGATAGCGATTGCAGTGGATATCCTTTTAGGAGGCTTTTTTTTAGCAATATCGCAAATGACCATGTAAAAACATAATTCATAAGTAGGTATCTTATAGCTAAGTAATCATGCTGCCTCCTAAAAGATAGAAACGTAAAGCGCGGGCCTGCCCTTGCCTATTGTTTTCAGTTCGTATGATGTTTTTAGGGCAGGCATCCCCCAAAATTTGAATAATTTAATGAGTGGTTAGTGAAAAATATTCATTCGCTATTAGGAAAACTGGGTGATATGGTGGGCTAAACTTATAATTCAGGGCTTGCGCAATAACTCTTAAGTATGCGATTTTGGCGATGCCTGCGGCCCGGGTTACTTGCACCTTTATTTTTGCTATAGGTAGCAAGAACCTGCGCTATCGCTTGGTTTTATGCTTGTACTCCTCGCTACACGCTGTTTCGCTGTGGGGTTACTTGCGAATTTATTATTTTTCTAATGGCAACAAGAACCTTCGCTTACGCTTGGTTTGCATCGATCCCTATCGCGAATACGACTTGAAAGAGCATTGTGTAAGAGAAGACATTTTATTATTATGATGCAAGCTTTTATACGAAAACATAGCAATTCTTTTGCATTTCCTTTACACTTGCCTATTCTATAATCTATGGTCATAAAAGATTTCGGAGTTATAGGATGAGCCCAATTTAGCAAAACGCTTGTGTAAATCTGGTTTAGGGTATTCAAAAACTTGTTTTTTTTAATTTTTTTACATCCTAGTAGCTAAAATGAATAATGAGATGGCAAGAGTTATTAAATTATTACTATTTTTGTAGCCACATCATTCACCTTCTTTATTCTCACTAGGATGTTAAAAAGATTATTTTTATTTCCACTATTAATAATTGCTGGCCAAGCGCTTAGTGCGCAATCCTGTACAGCTACTGCTTCTTTAACGGTCAATGTTAGTTCTTGCAGGGCATTTTTTAATGTATTTATTGAAGGCTATATGAATACGGGCACAGGGCTTATGAATACTACCTTGCTGACTTCTAACTTATTGCCTCATCTTCAGCCCTATTCGGCATCTCCATATAATTTCGCAACTGCTGTTAATGTTGGCACTTTTCCAGCTAATACAGTCGATTGGGTGTATATTCAATTGCGTTCAGCTTCCGATAGAAATACGGTAGTTGATGAAACAGTTGCACTGCTTAGGAATGATGGTGTTGTTATGCAGTCAGATGGCACGCCAGGAGTGTTCTTTAACAACACTGGATCGGGTTCATATTACGTAGTAATATACCATCACAATCACATGGGTGTGATGAGCAATTCACTCGTTAGTCTGCCTAACACATCCACAACCGCTTTTAATTTTTCCAGCACAGCTACACAAGCTTATGGCACCTCACAAACCAAACTTGTAGGTACTAAGTATTGCTTATATGCAGGTGATTATAATGGCTCAGGAGTAATCAACAACTTAGATTACAATATTTGGTATAGCAATAATTCAGGAGTAAATGTATATTTGCCTCAAGATGGCAATGGCTCAGGGGTGATTAATGCATTGGACTACAATTTGTGGTATGCCAATCGCTCTAAAGTGGGAATGCCTGAGATACAATTTTAATCGTTGTAAAACACATTATTGTTTACAATCTAAAGGCCATCTGAATAATATTTCAGATGGCCTTTGTTTTTCGATAAGCTTTCGCAGTGGTTTCAACCATTTTTAGCAATATTTTATTTTCTTATTTCATCATTGTAGGAGCTATATGAGTTTTAGTTATTGTAATTATGAATATGGATGTCCATCACAGGTATTGGATTCTCTTGTAGCATTAGCGAATACCATTTTTGAATCGGATAGCGGCTACAGAATTGCAGATCGAATAAGGGGTAATCGGCATGGTGTATTGATACAATGTGTGTATGACCATAATTCAATGATTGCTTTTAAAATAGGATATGGTGTAGGACATCAGGAACAAGGGAAATTTTATAGCTGGCTAGGTGGTGTATTGCCCGATTATCGACGAAAAGGAATAGCTACTAAACTGGCCTTCGATCAGCATCAATGGGCTATGGAAAATGGCTATAAGAAAATATATACGAAGAGCCAAAATAGATTTAAGTCTATGATGATTCTCAACTTGAAACTGGGATTCGATCTAATGGATATAGAGCGTACTAGCCCGAGATCAAAAAACAAAATTATTTTTTGCAAGAAACTCAGTGGGGATAGGGAGTCATTGATTAGCTAAGTAGGGCTTGATCAATAACAAAAATTTTGCAATTTTGGGCGATGCCTTGCAGGCCCAGATTACTTGTGGAATAATAATATTTTCTATTGGCAACAAGAATCTGCGCTTGCGCTTGATTTTTCGCTTATACTCCTCTTTACTTGCTGTATAGTTTATTTTCAATGGCAAGCCAAAACCTGCGCTTGCGCTTGGTTGCTCGCTGTGGGGTGTGCTTGCGAATATAAGATTTTTTGGGTCAGGTAAATTGGCTTGGCTTCGAATTTGCGTGAGGACACGCAACTTAGCACTGGCTTCGAAGATGCGTGAGGACACGCAA
>CAYZQX010000141.1:0-9139 GCA_964480615.1 uncultured Chitinophagales bacterium
ATGTAGGTAAATCAGCGTAAGGTTGCCCAACATAGGGTTTATGTCCTTAGGATAGCAAGGGTTTGTACTGGGCTGGCAGGCTATCGGCAGCAATCTTATTTATAAGATGATAGCCTGCAAGCCCAGTACCGAAGCGTCAGCGTAGCCCTGTATAGCCCGCGCCTGTAAGGCATCGCCCAAACTAATTATTTTTTATCTATACACTTGATAATTTATAATGACCCAATAAGCAAATTGTAAAAACAACTTTTTTAGTTAATAATGTTTATCAAAAAAAGACAATTATACTATGCCCCTTTCATCTAAATTTCGATTATTTTATTAAGTTACAGCATTAGCAATTTAATCATATATAAGAATTATGCGATTCATATTATCACGCGTATAATCGCTATGAATAAGCATAACGAATCCTATCAATTTAGGTGGTTTTGAAAATTTATTTTATCTTTGAAAAGTCAATTATATGCTTACTGATATGAATGCAAATGTTTGGAAATATTTTTCTGTATTAACAGCGCCTTTAGTGGCCTTTGTTTCGTTGACCTATAATGGGATATGGGCTTGGGCTACTATTATTTATGTATTTATTGTCATTGTATTATTGGAGTTGATCTTGCCACAGAGCCAACAAAATTTTGACAAGGCGGAAGAACAGATTCACAAGGCTGATCCTGTGTATGATTATCTACTGTATATGATCGTACCCATTCAATACAGTATGCTCATTTATTTTCTTTTTCAAATTCAAGATCCTACGCTTACTGGCTGGGATAAGGCAGGCAAGATTCTCACCTTAGGTATAGGCTGTGGGGTTTTTGGAATTAATGTGGCACACGAACTAGGTCATAGGCATACCAAGCATGAACAGTTTATGGCTAAGGCCTTGCTACTTACTTCGCTTTATATGCAATTTTTCATTGAGCATAATCGCGGACATCATCGCAATGTGAGTACGCCAGATGATCCAGCTTCATCGAGATACGGCGAAACAGTGTATGCCTTTTATTTTCGCTCTATTGTGATGGGCTATATCAGTGCTTGGAACTTAGAGCGGGAGCGACTTGCGAAAGAGGGCAAACCATTTATTAGCTTACAGAATGAGATGGTGAGGTTTACCCTTATTGAACTTATGTTTCTGATTACAATTTATATCTTTTTTGGCCTTACTGTGATGTTGTATTTTTGTCTTTGTGCGACCATCGGCTTTCTATTATTGGAAACAGTCAATTATATTGAACATTATGGATTGCAGCGCAAGAAGATCGGTGAGAAAGCGTATGAAAAAGTGATGCCTATACACAGTTGGAATAGCAATCATTACATAGGTCGCATTGTACTTTTTGAACTCACAAGACACAGTGATCACCATTATAATCCGAGCAGAAAATATCAAGTATTGAGACATTTTGACGAGAGCCCACAGCTACCTACAGGCTATCCTGGCATGGTACTACTCGCATTGTTTCCCCCGTTATGGTTTTTTGTTATGCATCGACAAATCGATAAGCTGAGGGCGGAAAATAGAGATGGATTGGCATTGGCATAATCACGCCATTATCCCTATATTGCTAGCCAAATATTATACCATACAATTGTACAATTGGGGTCTAAGCTTAATCTGAAATTATATAGTTAAAAGCCCTAAGATTGCAATCAATAAAAATTGAAAAACCATAATGATGTATTTACAGGTAATTTATGATTTTGACAATCGCTATCCAGCATTTACGAGTGTCATGTTTCCCACTATATTTTTGGTAATCGGCATTGCATTATGGTATCGAAATAAAGGCAATAACAATTCACAAGAATCCACACAAAAAATCAATAAAACAAGTCAGTCTATAAGACACACTACTGGCCTCATCTACTTGGTAATGGCATTGGGCTTATTCCTCTACGTTTGCATTGATACCATAAGGCGATTCAACCATGTAAAAACAGTATATCACAGCCAGGATCTCAAAACTACCGAAGGCGTTATTGATTTCTTTATGGAAGCGCAATATAGCCCATCAGCATCCGATGAGTTTACAATCAACAAAATACCATTTACCATCAGCACTACTGATAATAGCGAGTATGGCTACAATCAATTAAAGGAGAAAGGAGGCGTATTATCCGAAGGCCAAAAAGTAAAGATTTCCTACTATAATAATGGAATAAAAAACATAATACTTCGCCTTGAATTGCTATAAAATAATATGAATATACTATTGACAGTAAGGCCAGTTAGGCGATTCTGTGGAAGGGGCAAATTTCAAGTCAGCAGTAATGGAATTGCAAGATAAGTCGTCAAGTGTCTGCACGTGAAACTGATCATAGGTTCTGCTTGCCACATTTGTTGAAGCTAGTAAGCCCACCCCATTTTCTACATTGGTATAAGGATCATTCGCCGAGCCATTGTTAATCGATGATTGACTGGCTAATGCGATTTGATAATAATTATACAATTGTTGCGAGCCCCCATATACTTTAAAAGACATTGTTTTTAGCTGTCGGAAAATGCCTGTTTTTACTTGAATCTTATTGCTCAACTGATTGAGAAAATCATCCCAGTCCAATGAATAGTTTAGATTGGCTACACCAGTAGAACTGAATTCAGAAATATGCTTATTACTCTCTAATACTATATCTAATGACTTAGGTTCCACAATTGTGTAATCCAATTCATCAATTTCATCATACTGGATATTGAGTACTACATCAAAAGCGAAAGCGTTGGCTGGCTTTTTCCATACAAAGGTATTAGAACTTGTATTAGAAAAGAACATTCCCCCACTAGGTGGTTGTATGGGCAATATCACATCAAAAGATTCGACCACTGGTGTTGATGCAGTTATGACTTCACCGCTCTCGGTAGTAAATTTTACTTGATAAAATTTTGATGGATTGATCTGCACATCGGTATAATAAACGTAATAAGGATCATTTGAAAAAATGCCCGGATCCTTAGCAGGTAGTCCTATATCGGAGGCAAGTGCCCTCGTCAAAGCAACTGAATTTTCAAATCCTTCAGGCTTGCCAGTATTCGTATTCAAAAAATTATATCGTTCCAGATATACCGTTATAGATTCGGGATAATAAAGTGAATCAGCAATTTGAGCAATAGTTTCCGCACCAGTGTAAGGTGCTTCGGTATCTAAAAAAGCCTTGTTTACCCTAATAATCTGTCTTGACTCGGAGGCATTTAACAACCCATATACCACCCCTATGTCTTTCCACTCTCCATTTACATCGAGCTCATTAGAACAACCAGTGGAAAACCCTATAATAGCGAGCACTAAAACACCTAAAAAAAATACTTTATTCATAATTGAAGGCAAATATAAGACTTATCCGAATATTAAAAAGATTGTTAGTAATTCTACCCAATTTTTGACAATGACCAGACAATCGAACTGACTAAATTTTCAATATTTACTAGGGTTTTGCAATTTTGATTCTTTTTATGCTACTAGATTTCAGATTAGAATTTCTTTTCTACTTTTGCTTCAATTAGGTCTTGAAATTTAATGCTGATCAATGGAATTATGGCGATGCCTTACAGGCCCGGGCTATACAGGGCTACGCTGACGCTCCGGTACTGGGCTGGCAGGTTATAAGACATTTAGATTCACCATGATAGCAAGAACCTGCCAGCCCAGTACAAACCCTTTCTATCCCTATCGCTTTTTAACGATTTACGATTGGCTGGCGCGATTAACGATTTACGATTCCCGATTTTCGATTCTGAAGCTAGTTGAAGCAACTGCAATAGGTCTATTAATTGATTTACGATTATGATATTTGTGGCAGTAACCAATAAAGTCCAGTGTCCATTATCTAGTGTCCAGTGTCCAGTTCAAGCGATTTACGATACCCGATTTTCGATTTATGATCATGATGTTAGTGGCAGTAACTACATAAAGTCTAGTATCCAGTGTCTAGTTCAAGCAACTGCACTAAGTCTAGCGTCCATTATCTAGTGTCCAGTGTCTAGTATCAAGTGCCCTGCAATCATTGCCTATAATCTACCGTATATTTACTTGTTTATGAGAAAAATTCTGGATTTTGATTTAACACACTGGCAATAACAGTACTATAACCCATATGCCTTCGATGTTTATAATTTTTCATTTGTTCCCAGCCTTGAAGGTCATAACATTTTAGCCAAGAGCCATTGTATTCTATCTCCACGAAAGGGTTCAACATGTATAATCCACGATCTATTCTAATAAATAAATACTTATTATTCAACTTATCTTTCTTATTGATTTCATTTTTACTCATTATACTTGAAATATAGGAACGATTGCGACGATATTCTGGCAAAATACTTATTGGAATATGCTTGTAGGCATTTATAAAATCATCAACCTTTGTATAAAAATATGGTCTATAAGTAGTGCAAAAATCAATTAACAAATTAGCAATAAAAATATTGACCATAAGATATTCTGCTTGATGGGCCTCTATTTTTACTAATCTCTTGCCAATTTTAAGCTTTAAGGGACTGCCAGAACATAGTTTATAGATCCTTTCAAATGTATCAATAGGATAATTAGGCTCATATAGCAAACCAACCAATGAAAGTTGTATGGCATTGCGACCCAATAAATCTTGTGCTGTTAAGTCAGGCATATTGCTTAGTACATATTCTAAGGATTTAATATTCCCACTTACTGCAGCCAATAATAGGGGGGTCAGCCCTAATTCAGTTTTATAATTAATACCAAAACGATTGATGTTAGATTTAATAAAATTGATGTCATAATTTCTGTATTCTTTGCTAACATTCAATCCTGCTTTTTTTAACTCACTTCGATAATCGGCATTTGGCTTGTAACCCAATTCTTTAAAATCAACAATATAATCTACACGAATATAGAAAGCACAATATTCAAAAATACTATCCTTGGCTTTTTTGTTAAAATGATCTGGGTTAGTTGCTTGTTCAACTAATGGCTTGATATCCTCTCTCGTTAATGTGTGCCAAGGTGTTTTCTGAACTTTTAAGATCTGCTCTTTAATTGCTGATGCTTGTTCTACCTTGCCCTGCATTTCGAGTTTTCTTGCCTCTTTATTCCACTCTTCCATGGTTGAGGTCTGTTCCTTCACTTTTACATCTTGCCTAAAATTCGTAAGACCCAATAAGGAAAGTATAGGATGTTTATAATTCTTTTCTATTACAAACAAGTTATTGATTGCCCTTGTAATTGCTACATAAAGCGAATTGATATAAAATTTATATACATCAGCACTTTTATCCGACTTATCCCTAGCCCTACCAAATGTGAGTTCTGTTTTTAAATCATCTGGTGTAAGGCCACTTGCTATCTCTATAAATTCTCGTTCATTTCCACTGATGATATTGAACAATATTATATTCTCGTATTCTAATCCTTTGGCCTCTTGCACGGAGAATACAAGTGGGGTATTAAAATACTTTTTAACCTCCTGCTTGTCTTCATTGCGCATAACCAGCACTGCAAACTTAGTGCTCTTTCCAGTCTTGCGGTTTAACTCCTGCTTTATGTTATTGGTATCCTGCAAAAATTGTACGTCCCCCTTTACAGTCGAATTGGTTTGTATAAGAAAGGTACTTTCCTTGTCAATAGAACCAAATCTCAAATTTTTAATATGCAATAGCTGATTGGCGAGCTGAGTTACTTCTTTGGTGTTGCGATAATTAGTTGCCAGTATCTGAAATATATTATCAGAGATATTTTCCTTATAGAACATAGACTTGAGCGATGTCCAGCTAAAGAAATTTGGATGTACAACTTGATTGCTATCGCCACACAACATAAATTGACCGTTTTCCTTAAGCGATCTTATGAGAAACAGCAATTGAATATTGGTAATATCTTGCACCTCATCAATTACAATTAAGTCATAGATAGGCGCTACTTTTTCCAATCTTTCAAATACAGCTATATTGATATCATAATAGTTCTGTTCTTTGAGGTAGGCTAAATATTTAGTAAATAAATCATAGATGGCTTCTCGCTCTGTCTCCATATACACTGACTGGCGCACCCCTAGATTCATATAAGTAGCTTTATCGAGGTATGGCATAGTTGTATTTGCACCAGTAAGTACACCCTTAAACTCTTCAAACAGCTTATAGGTATCCTTAATTTTGTAGGTCTGCTTATGCTTCCATATCCATTGTTCAAAGGCCATTTGATTCATTTCCTTTCCGGTAGGGAAATCGATGCTCTGAACATACTCATTGAAGGAATAAAAATCAAGCTCTTGATTTTCATTTTCATAGTTATTGCTGTAATACAATCTATTGCTATTCTCTACTAGATAGCTAGATAAGGTAACATACATCAACTTACCTGTATATAGTTTTAATTTCTCTAATATAAGAGCCGTCTTTCCACTGCCTGCGGAGCCGATTATTATCAGTGGCAATGGCAGACTATACACCTTCGCTTGTATATCATCAAATGAAATGAACTTATCGAGTATCTGTATCTTATTGGTATTTTTGTTTACATAGGTAAGGGCATTTACTTCTCCTGTATCTAGATCCTTTTCACTATTCAAAGACAATAATTTAGATTCATCAATGCTTGCTCCACGCAAAAATCTGGAATTTGCATAGTCATGGTTCATTATAACCTCTAAAAGTATTATACAGCGATTCTCCTCGTGTTTACAGTATGCAAATAATAACCTATTAGTATCATCAAGTTTTGCTCTATAGTAATTATAAGGAATCATTTTCTTTACATCCGCCGACTTAAAATCAGCTTTGCTCAAAAATTCGACAACCTTATCAAACTGTTTTTTTACACCCTTGGTATTAATATCGTTATGGTACAAAATTTGCATATACTTCCTATTATTTTATCATTCACGAAGTCACAAATATAGTAATTAATTTTTCACTAAAATTCTCCAGATGGTTTTCTTCATAAATATCCAACCTAGCAATTACTGATTACAACAACCTACTGATAGCGCAATTTTATCAGTTAAAAAAAAATTTGCATCTTTGACCAATATTTTCCACGAAAAAAGAAAATTTGATGTCCCACGAACCAAAAAATTTCAGTGAATTAAAGCGGATCACTACACATACCTTAAAAGCCATGAAGGAAGCAGGCGAAAAGATCGCCATGCTTACGAGTTATGACTTTAGTTTTGGTAGGGTTGTCGATGATGCGGGAATTGATATTATCTTAGTTGGTGATTCAGCATCTAATGTGATTGCGGGTCACGAGTCCACCTTGCCAATTACATTAGATCAGATGATCTATCATGCTACGGCGGTAGTGCGCGGTGTAAAGCGTGCTTTTGTGGTGGTGGATTTGCCATTTGGCACCTATCAAGGTGACAGCCAAGCTGCGCTTAATTCGGCAATCAGAATTATGAAAGAATCGGGTGCCCACGGTGTGAAACTGGAAGGCGGACAGGAGGTAAAAGAAAGCATCATTAGGATACTTACTGCCGGTATTCCTGTAATGGGTCACTTGGGCTTAACGCCACAGTCCATCTATAAGTTTGGCACCTATTCAGTGAGAGCTAAGGAAGAGGAAGAAGCGATAAGATTACAGGAAGATGCTTTGCTGCTGGAACAACTCGGTTGCTTTGGGCTTGTGCTTGAAAAAATTCCTGCTTCACTTGGTGAAAAAGTGGCTAAGTCCGTTCACATTCCCGTTATAGGTATCGGCGCAGGTAATGGTGTAGATGGTCAGGTACTTGTGGTACACGATATGCTCGGAATTACTCATGAATTTCATCCTCGCTTCTTGCGTGTATATGCTAACTTATATGAAGATATGAAGAAAGCAGTACAGACTTATATAGCCGATGTGAAGTCTGGCAGTTTCCCCAATGATAAGGAACAGTATTGATACATAAATCAAGAATTATTGCCTCATTAACAACCATCGAATTACCGTGTAGAACTTCGCGCTAATTCATTGACAGCTTCGTAAAAATAGGTTGGCAACTCATCATTGAACTTAAGCTCAAAAATACTTACTCAGCTCACTCGTAAGACATCAGGAGGAAGATTTATTCCTGAGATTGACGGGTTGCGTTTTGTGGCCATTATTACGGTTGTACTATTTCATATTGTCGGCAATATAGAACAAAAACATGCTGCATACGTGATTGGCAATCCAGTGGATTATCCACTCATAGGATATGTACTCACAAGTTTTGATAGAGGCGTTGAACTGTTTTTTTCTATAAGCGGATTTATATTGCTCCTACCCTATATACAAACAACTAATAACACTAAAAAACCAAGTCTAAAAGCCTATTTTTTGCGTCGCATTACGAGATTAGAACCGCCTTATATCCTATCACTTATCCTATTTTTTATACTCAATGTAGTTTCAGGCAAGTATCTATTTACTGAATTGCTTCCGCACTTTTTCGCATCCTTGTTCTATATACACAATATCATATATCCACACATTATGCCATTGGTCAATGGTGTAACTTGGAGCTTAGAGATTGAGATACAATTTTATCTTATAGCTCCCATATTAAGTGCTTTATTCCTCATTGATGATCTTAAAAAAAGATGCCTGCTTCTACTTAGTACAATGCTCTTTTTCCAAGTCACTAATAACTATTATGATCTAAAACCTATAACATTAATCAACTATTTTCAATATTTTTTGGCAGGCATAGTTGCTGCAGATTTATATACACATAAAATACTCAACAGAGAAAAGAACAACTCTATTATACTTACCCTAATTTTTATATTATCATTAGCAATTTTTTATATGCCATTCGAAACTTCAGTGATTAAATTGCTTATGCCTTTTTTATTAGTCGCCATTATTACTGGAGCATTGTATATAAGAAAAGTGAGCGCATTATTTACAATACCCATTATAGTTGTTGTAGGTGGAATGTGTTATTCTATATACCTCATACACTTATACATCATCGCCATCATGAGTAAAATAACTTACCTCCATTTTGGATTGAGTTGGTACGTCTATATGACCATACAAGTATTGATTATGTTACCTGTCGTGCTTGTGCTCAGCGCACTGTATTACAAGTGGATCGAGCAACCATGTATGGACAAGGATTGGTGGAAAAAAACCAAGCAATACATAGGGCTTGCTAAATAACTCAAAATTTTGCGATTATGGCGATGCCTTACAGGCCC
>CAYZQX010000142.1:0-9131 GCA_964480615.1 uncultured Chitinophagales bacterium
TCAAAGCGATCTGTAAATCAAGCAGTTACGCCTTAACTTAACGACATTGGGCATCGCCCAAATACAGGCATTTTAGCTCATTGAACAAAGCCATAATTTATGTCTTGATCGAGTACCCATTATCTAAAATCCCTTGCCTATGAACCATTACCCAGCATTAGCTGTCTAAAATTGCAGGCCTATTATTTGACTCAATAAGCTGTTTTCCTGCATTACTGCTGTATTATCTATCATTTCACTGTTGCAGCCCACACTAAGGTGCGAAAAATTCATTCTAAGTACAATTATAGACTTACCAAGACAAGATTAGTAAGCTACGATATAACTGACCCCATCTAATCAATCAATTTACAGAATGGCTATAAAAGCCTTCGAGTGATCAAGAAATTTGTTTTATAATGCTGCCTTATCGTTCTTTCCGGTTAAAACAATTTTTGGAGAATTGCAGCAGTTTAATAAGTCTCCACCTTGTTCATACTATTCCATCGTGCAACAAGTGTGCTAGGGACTAATTACTAACAGCAAACCAAAAATTTAGTGCCATCACCCATAAGCATTTTTTCCTACTAGGATGCTCCACATAGATATGGGCGAGCGATCTCATTGAATTATGTCCTTACCTATCGTTTTAATTTCTGCTCGTAACAAGCGAATGTATAAACAAGCAAATTATAGCATAACTACTATGTATTCTCTATCCTTAAGCATCTGTATTCGCTGGCTCATATCGAAATAACTGATTGGCATTTTCAGTGGTAATCCTAGCTACTTCCTGTGGGCTATAACCTGAATACTCAGCTAATTTCTCCACTACGTATTTCAAATAGCTGCTCTCATTTCTTTTGCCGCGATGAGGTACTGGAGCGAGATAAGGGGAATCCGTTTCAAGCACCACTTTTTCTAATCCTATATGTTCTATAATCTTATCAATACCACCATTCTTAAAACTAATTACCCCACCTATCCCAAAGTAAAAATCACCCATTGCCAATATTTCATTGGTCTCCTCTATCGTACCACCATAACAGTGAAATACGCCCCATAACTTTTGGTCTTTTACCGACTGTATTAGATCGATGGCTTCTCTTGTCGCATTGCGTGTATGAAGGATAATGGGCAGTTGATATTGCTTCGCCCATTCAGTTTGTATAAGCAAGGCTTGCGATTGTTCCTTTATGTGAGTGAGATCCCAATGTTTATCCAGTCCACATTCACCTATACCATAATACTTTCGACTGGGCAAAGCTTCTTCAATTGTCTTTAATTGTTCCTGCCAATCGTCTTTTACGGAGCAAGGATGCAGTCCCAACATAGGCATGCAGTGCAATGGAAACTCATCAGCCAAATTATTCATCATACCAATGGTGCGCACATCAATATTAGGCAAATACATACGTACTACGCCAGCATCGATTGACCTATTGATTACAGCACTTCGATCTGCATCAAACTCCCTGCTAAATAAGTGGGTATGGGTATCTACTATTTTCAACACAATCTATTTAATAACTAACTCAATAATTTTTCAAAGGGCAAAAATAGTTTATTTCCAATTCGCATATTATCAAAAAATATTTTACTATACTAGTATAATCCGATTATTTGCAGGCTTATTTTTTTCCGAACTGCTTGTCGTATAAAAAAAACAATCACGCTATAATTGTTTTATCAGATCAATAATCTATATCTACTTAGGGTCTGCTCAACAACTTAAAATTATAAATTTTTTGGCGATGCCTAAAGGCCCGGGCTATACGTTCCTATCTTTTAGGAGGCTTGCGCCTTACGATTCCAAATTCTTTTACATATTACTAGTAATCTTACAATCTTTCAATCTAATGAAAAAATGAAGCCTCCTAAAAGGATATTCACTGCTATCCCTATCGCGAATACAATAATGCAATCTTATTAAAAAAAATAGCCTTCCCCAATTAGTTGTAACATAAATGAATGAATTATCAACAAAGTATAGGAATTATATCTATTAGAGATTAGATTTCTATTAGGTGCA
This sequence comes from uncultured Chitinophagales bacterium, assembly GCA_964480615.1. GTDB lineage: Bacteria > Bacteroidota > Bacteroidia > Chitinophagales > UBA2359 > CAYZQX01. The sequence goes on from CAYZQX010000142.1 coordinate 2,012, forward strand.
TTATATAGCTGATTTGCATCAAAAAGTTGTTTAAAGCAAAGAACCTTATCGAAGAAAACAGGTAATGCTAGTTCAATAATAAACCAATATAAGTCATTGTACGAACCCTTACTAATTAACAAGAACATCCTCAGTCCTTTGTAGCAATGAGAAACGTATTATAAATTGCTAAAATCCTAACCATCATTACCTAAGCAGTGTTACATTTCCCTTTAATTGATGACTCGATCCATCAACCATTATTACGTTCACACAATATACATACACACCTATTTCACATTCATAGCCATTGTATATACCATTCCAACCACTTGTGGCATCATCGCTCTCATATAATTTTTTGCCCCAGCGATCATATATCTGCATTTCCGCACTCGCTATATAATCACCTAATAATCTAAAACGATCATTGACACTATCGCCATTTGGTGAAAAAGCACTTGGCAAGTGAAGGAGTTGAAAATCTATAGTTATGACAGAAATATTTACTACATCCTGACCCACACATCCAGTATTCATATCAGTTAATCTAATTGTGTAATCACCAGCTATTGTAGCGATAGCATTCATACTTGTTCCTGTACTAATGATGTTTCCATTGGGATCTAACCATTCGATCAAGTAGTTGTCAGTCGGTCCTTGTAATATAGAGCCCACTAGTGATTGATTCTGAATATTATTGTATAACACAATATCTTCGCCAGCCTCTACAATTGGATTGGATAATTCCTCGGTAACCACAATACTTGCTGTCACCACACATAGCGTGCTTAATTCAGTAACTTCTAATAGGTAATTTCCACTAGTATTTACAGTCAAACTGTTTTGATCAGCAGTAGGTATGGCCTCATCATTATAATACCATTGATAAGTATATTGTCCTTGTGGCAAGGAGGACTGAAGCTCTACTTCAGTAATTGCACAGCTTAAATCTCCTGACACTTGCACCTCCAAACTTGGCAATGGCAATTCGTCAACCACAAAATCCATTTCATCCACACAGCCTTCTTGATCTATTACTTCTAATGTATAAGTCCCTACGCTTAGATTGCTAAGTGTAAGACCTTGACCTACTAAAATACCAGCATTGTACCAATTATATAGCAAATCGCCATTCCCATTATCTACTAGGATCTCATTAATACTCCCATTATTTTCATTACAGCTTGAAGGATTAACATTGCCACTGATAATTATGGGGCCTGCAAGTTGTGACACTTCAAAACTCATAGCATCTTCACAACCATTCGCATCAGTAATTACTAAAGTATAAGTACCAGCATCCAAACTAGTTAAGGAAGAATCATTAGACAAGAGCATATTGTCACTATTGTACCAAGCATAGCCCCCATTGTCCATAGTTGCACTTAGTAGGACATTATTAATTGAACCATTGGCCATGCCACAAGAGGCATTTTGAATGAACGCACTAATAATTGTTATTGGGTCTATCGCTTCCACATTGAAACTTTGGGAATCAGTACAGCCGATCTCGTTTGTAATCGTTAACGTATAATTTCCGACGGACAAATTGTTTATATTTTCGCTGTTTGCAATGGTTGCATTATTTTGATCTGTCCAGCTATAATATATTTCCGAGCTGCCATTTAATTCAACTATTACATTGTCTATTGCGCCATTTTGATTGCCACAAGTTGTATTAATTAATTGAGCATTTTGGATATTAGGACCATTCGCATTATCAATCTCAAAATCCTGACTAGCTTCACAACCCAACTCATCAGTAATAACTAGCGTATAGGTACCCTCAGGCAAATTATCCAAAACTTCTGCATTGCCCATTAGTACTTGGTTATTGTCATACCAAGCATAACTTATAGAGGACTGTGCGTTATATACTACATTCTGAATTGAACCTATATTCAATCCACAGCTTGCATTTTCGATTTCGGCGGAAACAATTACAGGTGCTTGTGAATCACTTACCTGAAAAAGATATTGATCGCTACAACCGCCACTGTCTGAGATTACGAGTGTATAATCTCCTGATGAAATACTTGTTAACTCCTGCTGGCTACTAATCAAAACATTGTTATCATTGTACCAATTATAATCGAGGCTTGCACCATTATCGATTACTATATTTATTATTTGACCATTGGATTCACCACATTGCGCATTAACAACTTCCCCGCTAACTATCTGCGGCCCATCTAAGGAAGCTACAATAAAATCTTGGCTCGTTTGACATCCTCCATCATCAATAATTTGTAGGGTATAAACTCCTGCATTTATATTGAGGAGATCTACCTCATCTCCTATTTGTTGATTTAATTGATTAGTCCAGCTTATTGTTTGAATATTACTTGATAAACTTATTCCAGTGATAGAACCATCCGCTATACCACAATTAGCATCTTGTATTATTCCATTGCTTATAACTGGCGGAACTGCGCTATCAACTTCAAATGATTGACTATCCGTACAGCCATTTTCATCCATTACAGTGAGCACATAAGTGCCACTACTTACATATATTAATTCAGCTTCAATGTTAAATACTTCTGTTTCATTTTCTAATGTCCATGAATAACTTGTAATTGTATTTGTGGTGTTTATCAATATATTTAGGATGTTTCCATCCTCATCATCACAATTGGCATGAGTAATTTCCGCACTTACTATCTCTGGACCTGCCACATCTACTAATTCAAATTGTTGAATCAACTGACAGCCATTTTCATCAGTCATTTCCATAACATATAATCCAGCGGACAATTCTGTAATATTCGCTTGTGTACCAACTATTTGCCCATTACTATCAGTCCATACTAGGCTGCTGATAGTTGTCGAAAACTCCAGGTCCATTATACTGCCATCGCTCTGACCACAACTAGGATTTATTATTGAATAATCTAATATTTCAGGGCCATTCTCTGATTGAATTTGAAAACTTTCACTTGTTTGACAATCATTTTCATCTGTTATTGTCAATACATAGTTGCCTGCTCCTATATTGTTAATATCAAGGTCAGTCCCTATGAGTTCGCCCACACTATTAAACCATTGTATTTGTATAGTTGCGCTGCTCGGATTAATAACGAAACCATTAATGGCACCATTGTCTTCACCGCAGCTAGCACTTGTAACACTGCCACCACTTATCACAGGGGCATTCAAGCTTTCGATAAGAAATGGATATTGAACTACACAATTAGTGCCTTCTCCCACAGTTAGTACATAGCTACCTGGAGCTAAATCAGTAAGCGAAGCTACCCCACTCGCTATTAATTGATTACTGCTATTGTACCAATAATAATCACTGATAACAGCATTGTTAACCACTACATTAATTACAGACCCATCGCTATTATTACAAGTGGCAGGACTGGTAATTACATTTAATATTTCAGGTCCAGCAACATTTGTTACCGTATAAGATTGGCTAATTACACATCCATTATCTTCAATCCATAAGGTGTAATTTCCTACAGAAAGATTTGAAACACTACCACCCTGACCTGAAATTATTTGCCCAGCTTGAGTCTGCCATTCTATACTCGCATCAACACTTACATTGGTCAGCTGTACATTGTCAATTGACCCATTAGAACTATTACAACTATCATCTGTAACAAGTCCACCACTTATTGAGGGCATTGGTAAATTGCCAATTTCAAAAGCGGATGAAGTACTACAATTATTGTCATCGGTTACGATCAGTGTATATGTCCCATAGCTCTGATTGCTTATAGCTATGGCGTCGCCAATAATAATTCCACTATTATTATACCATTCCATATTATAACCGATACTGCTCTGAATATTAATACCTGAAATACCGCCTAAATTTAGGCCACAGTAATCCGAAACTATTGTCCCACCGCTAATTACAGGCCCATCAGAATTTCCTACCTCTATAATCATTTCATTAGTACAATTGTTAGCATCGGTATAGGTAATCGTATATAACCCTGAAGCAACATTTATTAGGTCTCCATTGCTATGAGGTACGGATTGCCCACCATTGTTCAACCAATTAAGACTAAGGATTGATCCACTGGCGGATGACAAAACATTTTGTACTTGCCCATTTGTATCACCACAACTTGCATCCACAACAGTAGGATTAATTGTAGCTGGCGTTTTTATCATTAACACAATTTCGGCTCTTGGCCCCACACATCCATTCAGCGATGGTTCAATAAAATAACTTATACTTTGACCTCCTTGTAACCCCGAAATATTAGGTGTAAAGCTAAGGCCTGATTGTAATGGGCTACCACCTACTAGGGCGCTATACCAATTGATTTGATAACTTGTGTTGAGTATTATAGGATCAGCTATTTCGCCTTCACAATAAGAAATTGATTGTCCATTAATAGTGGGCGGGGATTCTACTGTCAGGCTAACAAGCGTTCTTGTACTCTTACAGTTACCTACCACTGATTCGACATAATAGTTATGTATCCCTACGCCTAATGCTGCGATATTAGGGCTATAGCTGTTACCACTCACTACTAGATCACCACCTATCAATTGGTTGTACCAATTAAGAACACCTAGACCTGATGCGGTCATTGTGGCGCTATTATCATTTAAACATACAACATCACTCGTTGTTATTGGTGGTTCAGGTTGCGTGAAACTGATTAAAAACTCCGTCTTTTCACTTTCACACCCACCATTATTTATGCTTGCATAGAAATGATATGGCGAATTCGCTAAAGATGGATTGGAAATGTTTGGAATAAAGTTAGAGCCAGTGCTTATGGGAATGCCATTTGGACTATTGTACCAATTCACAGTACCAGCACCTGTTATTGTAATAGTAGGCATTGGATCGCCAATACAGAGCGTATAATTTTGTACTACAGGCGGTGTTGGTGAACTAACCACATTAATGGTTACAGGAACTCTTTGACTAGGGCAACCATTCGCTGGAATACTTTGTACATAAAAGACAAAGCTACTACTTGCCGAGAGATTTATACTGGGCGTAAATACATTGCCTACTCCTAAACTTGTTCCTCCATTTGCTACATTAAACCAATGAAGAGAATTACCAGTTGCTGTTAAACTAGGTACAGGTTCACTGCTACAAGCACTCACTGGTGACATTACAGTTGGATTAGGGCTTGCAGGACTTACAGTATATAAGAAGTTAGAGATTGGGCCAGAACAGCCATTGCTGTTAACTGCTACTGAATACATATAGCCACCTGATGACTGATTGCTTACTTGTGGTGTGAACTGATCGCCTTGATGAACAAGTTGTCCGTTTTGATACCAATTAAGTTCTAAGTTATTTGGGGCAATTACAGGAACTAATGCCTGACCTACACAAGTATTTACATTATCAATATCCACATCTTGTGGAACGGATCCGATTTCAAAAGTTAAAGTATCTAACTCTGCACAGCCTGTATTCGGATCAAAAAACTGAACAACAAAAGTATGCGTGTATTCAGTAATTGGTCCTTGTCCATTGGGTATAAAAAGATTTGAAGCATAAGTTGAAATTATCTCTCCATTAGCACCAACCTCTTGGGTAGAAGTACCTAATGAACTAGCCCCAGTTGAATTATTAATTACATACCATGTAATACTTCCATAACCCGAAACCGTTATATCTGGTACTGGATCACCTATACACATCTCATAATCAGGGGAAGAAATTATTATGGTAGGTGCAGGAACTACTAAATCTTCTTCAAAATAGCAGCCATTACCATTCATTATCGTAAAATGATAATCTCCAGCAGCTAAATTAGACAAGCCAGAAAGTCCAACCTGAACACCATTAAGAAAATAGGTTACAGGAGGAATTACACCCTGTAATAATTGAACATTAATAGAACCATTGGCAGCACTGCAATCCGACTGTGTTGTTGTGACTGAATAATCAAAAAAATCCTCAGCTGCACAAGCACCATTACAAGCACCTGGATTTTCTGCACCCACCGCAGTAAGAACCCAATTGGACCCACCATCAACCGTGCGTTTTAAGCTATTACCTATTCCTGGATATATACCAGCATAGGATACTATGGATGGATTAGCAAGATATACTTCGTATAATGAAGGTAAATAACTAAATGGAGCGCCAGGGGGAACATTAGGGTCTATATAGATGCCATTTGGAACCGCTGTAAGATCGTTAATAAAATTTGGATCATATTCATCATAATTGTAATAGACATGATCTGCTGGATTGCCTTCAGGATCAAAAAGAAAAACATTGCCCTGCATAGGAGTCAAAAACCAAATTGAATTAGTTACACTGCGCCATAAATGATTTGGATCATTATAATATAAATTGAGATTAATATCACGAAAAGAGGCAAGGCTAGGATCGCCGCCACCAATTACTAAATAATCTAAGGGCTGAATAAAAGTGCCTTCTGGAAACTTAAATGTTCCATAATTGCTTCCAGTACCAGCAGCACCAAAATAATAACCACTTAAGTCGATGGCATCGCAAGGATGACTATTGTATAACTCAACCCATTCACGACCACAAGAGACGCCCTCAAAACTAAACATATCTTGTAAGCATGGAACTAAAGTGTCTCCTAACGAACCTGGCGGGTCGGGCACACCGTCGTTTGGATGAACCATAAGTTCATTAATCCAAAGAAAATCATTCGGATTATATGGTGTCTGTCCATTCAAATCTTTCCTCATAAATTGCGAAAGACAAACAAACAGAACTAAACTTATAAAAATTTTGGTGGGCATCGGCCTATTAAGATTACCTCAACTATAAATCTAATTACTGGTAAACAAATAAATGAAAATCAATTGATTAACAAAATTAATACAATCTTTTCAAACCACAAATCTAATAAATAATATATAAATCTAATAATCGTCAAACATTATTTGACTTTTCATAACAAAACAACAGTATATAAATAACATTTTCCTTTAATAACTATGTAAAACTTTAGTGGTGATAAAAAATTGAGCAATACAAAAATATCTAAATTAGGCGATGCCTGCGGCCCGGGTTACTTGTGAAATGTTAATTTTTTATAGGTAACAAGAACCTGCGCTATCGCTTGGTTTTACGCTATACTCCTCGCTACTTGCTGGAAGGTATATTTTCAATGGCAAGCAAGAATCTTCGCTATCGCTCGATTTCTAAAGTCGCTGT
>CAYZQX010000143.1:0-9131 GCA_964480615.1 uncultured Chitinophagales bacterium
TATAATAATTGGAGCCCAAGTTGCAATACTTGAATTCAATAAACAAATAAATTCAAAACATGAAAAATCTATTCTTTACTGGGATAATTATTATCCTATCGCTCACCAGTTGTAAACGCTGTTGTGAATGTGAAATAGCCGCATTGGGCTCTGTATATGAAGTTTGTGGTAGCGATGTTACAGCACAGAATTATAGAAAATTTCTGGAAGACCGAGGATATATCTGTCACTAACAAAAACAAAAAGATGAGGAAAATTTTAATTCTAAGCATTTTATGTACCATCTTAGCAAGTGGATGTAAAAAAACCTGTTATGAATGTTTTTTTATTGCTTATCCAGCAGGTGAAACCTATTGGGTATGCGGAGATAATGATCAAGCGAAGGAATTTAAGGACATATTGATACAGAGTGGCTATGAATGTGTGGAAAAAGATCGATAGGAATTGTGTTCTATTTTACGAGCTATTATGTTTGTAATAAATTTTCACAATTTAGCAGTAAAGCAGGATAGTCCTGTTTTTTTTTGCAAATCATTAATAGCCAATATTCAATAATAATATCAAATATTAACTACATAGCTTTCATAACTGGTGTTTGCGATAAGGATAGTAAGGGTTTAGTGCAGGGCTGGCAGGTTCCTAATGCTAGTATAGGATCACAATGTTATATAACCTGCCAGCCCTGCACCGAAGCGACAGCGTAGCCCTGTATAGCCTGGGCCGAAGGCATCGCCCTAATTCTAGATACTTATTAGGAGAAAATCCTGTACTCGTTACCTCCTATAGTTAATCAAGATTACGCTCAATTAATTGAAGCAGATCAATTTTCTGTAACTGGTACATAATCGTTCTCCTTGCACTTAGTTATGGAATTGAATTGGTATGCATTATAAATAATCTTACTAAGAATAAATATATAGATAATTAACAATCTTTGTTCATAAAACAAACTTAGAATTAGCCTATAAGATTGGCAAAGAGTATTTTTGCAAAAAAAATAATTATTATATACAATGGAGTTTGTACTGCAAAACCCGATTGCTACCTTAGAAATGGCTTTAGAGCTAGGATTGAGGGCAGAAGAATTTGATCAGATCAAGGCCTATCTAGGACGCACCCCGAATTATACGGAGCTGAGCATATACTCGGTCATGTGGTCAGAACATTGTTCCTATAAAAATTCAATACGTTGGCTCAAGACCCTACCACGTACAGGTTCAAAGCTCTTAGTGGCTGCAGGCGAGGAGAATGCCGGCTTGGTGGACATAGGTGATGGCTGGGGCTGTGCATTTAAAATCGAGTCACACAACCACCCTTCCGCTATAGAGCCGTATCAAGGCGCTGCAACAGGCGTAGGAGGCATACACCGCGATATTTTTACGATGGGGGCAAGACCTATTGCTTCCCTCAATTCATTGCGCTTTGGGCTTCCGAGCGATAATAAGACCAAGTTTTTGCTCAAGGGGGTGGTAAAAGGTATCGGCGATTATGGCAACTCTTTTGGTGTGCCTACTGTAGGTGGTGAAGTGTATTTTAATGAGTGCTATCAGACCAATCCACTCGTGAATGCCATGTCGGTTGGTATCATAAAAAATGGTGAGATGGTTTCAGCAATTGCAAAAGGGGTTGGCAATCCTGTATTCATAGTAGGTGCAGCTACTGGCAAGGATGGGATACACGGTGCTACATTTGCATCCGCTGAACTGCATGAAGATTCAGCTGAAGACCTGCCATCCGTTCAAGTCGGAGATCCATTTACTGAAAAATTATTATTAGAAGCAAGCCTTGAAGCAATTAAGACAGGCATCATCGTAGGCATGCAAGATATGGGCGCAGCAGGAATCACTTGCTCTACTTCAGAAATGAGCGCAAAAGGAAACGCAGGAATGCGCATATTTTTAGATCAAGTTCCTACAAGACAAAAAAATATGCAGCCATGGGAAATCCTACTTAGCGAATCACAAGAACGCATGCTTATCGTCATAGAAAAAGGGAAAGAACAATTGCTGATTGATGTCTTTGATAAGTGGGATATTCATTGTAAACAAATAGGGTATGTAATAGAAGGGGAGCAATTAGAATATTATTACGAACATACTAAGATAGCCGAAGTACCTGCCCAGTCCTTAGTCTTAGGCGGTGGTGCTCCTGTGTATGAACGTACTTATAGCGAACCGCCATATTTTGAAGAATTACAGAAATTTAAAATCGAAGATACTACTGAACCAAGTGACCTAAAAAAATGTGCCATGCAATTAATGGCATTGCCAAATATCGCTTCAAAAAAATGGGTGTATGAGCAATACGATTCCATGGTGGGTATCAATAATGTAACTACTAATGCTCCAGCCGATGCTGCCACTGCTAGGCTGCTAGGAACCAATAAAGGCATTGCAATGACAGTGGATTGTAACTCGCGCTATATATACGCCAATCCCGAGGTAGGCACGATGATGGCAGTGAGTGAAGCAGCGAGAAACCTGGTATGTGCTGGCGCAGAGCCGCTTGGTGTTACGAACTGTTTGAATTTTGGCAATCCATACAACCCACATGTATATTGGCAGTTTGTTAACGCAATCAAAGGTATGGGTACTGCATGTAAAAAGTTTGATACACCAGTTACCGGTGGGAATGTAAGTTTCTATAACCAAAGTGATGATGATGGACCAGTATATCCTACTCCTACAATCGGGATGGTGGGTCTTGTTGATGATATGGATTATAGAATGACATTGAACTTCAAGGAAGCGGGTAATATTATATACTTATTAGGCGAAGCTCAAAACGATATAAATAGCAGTGAATATCTAGTGAACATACTCAAGATAAATAACAGTCCTTGTCCAACATTTAATTTAGATGAAGAGTTTCGCATTCAAAAAGTTACTAGTAAGATCATTAAGCACAAGTTAATAAAGTCAGCACACGATGTATCAGAAGGAGGTTTATTTGTTACATTAATAGAGTCTTGTTTTTATAATCATTTGGGATTTGAAATACACACGGATGATAATTACCGAAAGGATGCCTATCTATTCGGCGAATCAGCTAGTAGAATTGTGGTTTCAGTAAGTACCCACAATGAAGCGAAACTCCAGCAACTGCTAGCTGAAGAAAAGATAATTCATACTAAGTTAGGCACAATAACAAATGGCTCAATAAAAGTCAACAATCAAGAGTGGGGATCAGTTAAGGATTGGAAGGAAGTATATGACCATGCATTAGAGCATATTTTATTTTCATAAATTTATTAATGAAGATGGATAATATATAACAGTATAATCAGAACCCAATGATTTCATCTCGTACCATAGCCCAGATAGTTGATGCAGCCCGTATTGAAGACGTGGTAGGAGAATATGTACAGCTCAAAAAAAGGGGTACTAATCTATTGGGTTTGTGTCCTTTCCACAATGAAAAAACGCCATCTTTTATCGTCTCTCCTGCTAAGGGGTTATACAAGTGTTTTGGCTGTTCTAATGGAGGTAATGCCATAAAATTTATTATGGAGCATGACAAGCTTTCCTATGCCGAAGCGCTCAGGTATCTTGCTAAAAGGTATAGGATTGAAATAGAAGAACTCGACAATCAGGAATCCAGAGATAAACAAACACTTACTGATACTTATTATGCCATAAATGAGTTTGCAAACAATCATTTTCAAGAGAATCTACATCAATCAGAGGATGGAAAATTGCTCGCTTTGTCTTACTTCAAAGAAAGAGGATTTATCAATGAGACGATTAAAAAATTTGAACTGGGATTTGCCATCAATAAGCGTGATGACCTATTGCAATTAGCAAAAAGCAAAGGATATGATATAAAGTATTTTATTGATCTAGGCTTAGTAGGTGAAAAAAATAACTGGCAGTATGATTTCTTTTCCAATAGGGTTATGTTCCCTATTCACAATGTCAGTGGGCGTGTCATCGCATTTAGTGGGCGTATATTAGGTGCTGATAAGAATACTGCAAAATATATTAATAGTCCTGAGACAGAGCTCTACCACAAGAGCAAAGTCCTATATGGTATGCACTTGGCCAAGGAAAGTGTTAGAAAATTAAATACTTGCTTTCTTGTAGAAGGATATACGGATGTTATTAGTTTGCATCAAGCAGGCATACAAAATGTTGTAGCATCCTCAGGTACTGCACTTACTGAAGATCAATGCAAACTACTTAAACGACATACGCCTAATGTTACCATACTTTATGATGGTGATGCAGCAGGTATTAAAGCTGCGTTGCGAGGCACTGATTTATTGCTCGAGCAGGACCTCAATGTGAAGGTCGTTATACTTCCTGATAACCATGACCCCGACTCATTTGTAAAAGATAGAGGTGCTGAAGGCATGCTCAAATATATACAAGAACAAGCTGATGATTTTATATTTTTTAAGACCAAGATATTACTAAAGGATGCAGAAAATGATCCTATAAAAAGGACTGAACTAATTGAATCGGTGGTTCAATCTATTGCGAAAATCCCTAATCAAATTAAGCGCAATGAATATATGAAGGATTGTGCTAAACTACTGAAGGTGGACGAGCGAATTTTAATTAGTGAAATTAACAAGCATTTACGCCAAGATTTAAGAAAGAAAATTGAAGCCTATCCAGCAGGACAGGAACAAGGTGAAACCCCGACCAATGTAGCTGGTTCTGAAAATATTACCGCCCCTAAATCCATTGATGGGTTTGCATTACAAGATCAAAGTACAGAAATACTAGAAAAAGAATTGATAAGAATGTTGCTCACGTATGGCGAAAGAAAACTCGATGAAGAAATAGCCGCTGGCGCATTTATCATTCAGGAATTACACGAGTCAGGTATTGTATTGACCAATGAGGTGTTGATCAAAATTCTCGACATCTATTACAATGCCCTGCAAAACAATGAGCAGCTCAAATCGGATTATTTTGTACATTTCCCTGAGTTTGAAATTGCTACGATGGCAGTCAATCTCATTACACAAAAACATACGCTGAGTGAAAAATGGCTAGAGGTACACGAGATTTTTATTACTGATGAAGATATGAATTATCGCAACACTGTTATTAATATTCTCAACCGATATAAGCTCAATCGTGTTATGCAAATGATCCTAGAAAATAGTCAAAAACTAAAGGATACTCAGGACGAAAATGAACAAAAAAAAATGCTCAAGATTCACATCAAATTAATGGAGTTTCAAAAACAATTGAGTAAGGAACTCAATACCGTTATTATAAAATAATAATTGAACACATCACAAGTAAGAAACTGCTTCATATACCTGATTAAGCAATGAATTTTTTGTATTATTTAAAGCGCTCATCCTGCTAATAAATTAGTTGATTATGGCGATGCCTAAAGGCCCGGGCTGCTCCAGGCTACACTACGTTCCGGTCTTGTCTGTTGCCTCCCTCTGTATCGTTTCAATAAAAAACTATCAATAAAAAAAAGCAAAACACGAATAAAACACTTTCGTCTAGGGAGTCAGCAGACAAGACTAAACCATTCCGCATCCCTATCGCAAATACAAGCTATACAAAGAATGAATCTTCCTAATAACTTAGTAGTGACCTGTTAATAGAGCGCATATTGCAATACTTATTTTTTGGAATTGGTAAGACAGGTTATGTAACAATTATTTACTATGCCATATACATCAAGTTGTCACAAAAACAATTAGAACCATTGCAGTTATTGGATTGACTAACTATTGAGCAATAATGGAATAGATTAATCATTTTTATATGTGAAATCACTAAGCAAGAAAATATTTTTACAGCTAAAATCAGCGTTCATAACGCACATAATTTCCCAGAGGTAATTTATATCCTGTTTCAGAGGGAATGTACAATTCACCATAATGAATACTACCTCCTTTAAAATATGCTTTTATCATATTGTACCCTACCTGTGGTGAGAGTCCTAAGGAATAAAAATTGACTATCATAAATGCATCCTGCTCATTAAGTACTTGTGCACATAATTGTATCAATTCATCTAACCCTTCGCTTAGCACCCATCGCTCACCATTAGGACCGCGCCCATAAGCAGGAGGATCGAGTATAAGTCCTTGAAATTTCTCGCCTTTTTTTACAACTCTTTTTAAGTATTTGATGGCATCATCCACCACCCAATGGATGTTCTTTATTTGATTGCCTTGTGCATTTTCGCTTGACCAATTCACCACTTGTTTTATGGCGTCGAGGTGATACACATCAGCACCTGCCATTGCACCCACAATCGAGGCACCACCTGTATAAGCAAAAAGATTGAGCAGTTTGGGTTTGCCAATTTTTTTTACACGGTCATATATAAAATTCCAATTATCCGCTTGTTCAGGAAATATACCCACGTGACCAAAACCTGTGAGGATCAATTTCATTTTTAGGTGAAGATCTTTATACTTATAATTTATCCACCAAGGAGTGTTAACATTTTTTTTAAGGTAAGCCCATCCAAGCGGCTCCTTGCTATTAGCAGTTGGTTTATTGGGATTCTCTCTCACAAATCTAATATGCGCCATTTCGCGCCATTTCTCCAGCTTCCATTGTGGTGGCCACAATGCTTGTGGTTCAGGCCTTATCACTATGTATTGGCCAAATTTTTCCAATTTTTCACCATACCCGCAATCGAGTAATTGATATTCTTCCCAGTCAGATGGACTAATAGCTTGCATATTTATTTACTTTGTGCCTAAATTGAATTATATTTCAAAAAAATTATGAAAGCCATTACCAGCCATCAAAACCCAAAGATTAAAAATATTTTGCTATTGCAGGAAAAGAGCAAGGAAAGAAAGTTGCAAAACAGCTTTGTGGTAGAAGGAATTATCGAATTCAACCAAGCAATTCAAAACAAATACAAGCTTAAAGAGTTATATATATGTGAAGAGTTATACCTCGGCAACCCCACAGAATTGCCTAAGGCCGAGACTTATACCATCACCAAATCCATATTTGAAAAGCTCGCCTATAGAGAAAATTTTGGTGGGTTAATTGGCGTGTTTCAAATAAAAAAACACGAACTCATGCCTATTCAAAACGCTGCCCAGGCTCCCCTAGTACTTGTACTCGAAAGGATGGAAAAACCTGGCAATATAGGTGCCATGCTGAGAACAGCTGATGCTGCAGGCGTTTCTGCGGTTTATATATGTGATAGTATTAGTGATCTGTATAATCCAAATACGATTAGATCATCACTGGGTACTATCTTTACGACACCTATTGTAGAATGTTCTAGCAGTGAGGCTATACAATTTTTAAAAGAGCATAAGATTGCCATTGTAGTCACTTCATTACAAGCTACAAAATCACTCTATCAGCTAGACTTAAAAAAATCTTGTGCCATTGTGATGGGTGAAGAACATCTTGGCATATCTGACCAATGGGTACAAGCTGCTGATGAACTCACAATTATTCCTATGCATGGAAAAACTGATTCACTCAATGTCTCAGTGAGCGCAGGTATTGCTTTGTTCGAAGCGCGTCGTCAGCGAACAGATTGATGACCATTCTTGAACTGAACAAAACACCCCTCAGCTATTGAACTCAAACATAAAGATTACCTGAACCTGTACTGCATCTCTGATTCGATACATTTATGCAATACCAAGATGCTAGGCATAAATTAATGCCTGCAATTGAAAACTTAATTCCAATATTGCAGAATTAAAATCATCGAAAACCTAAGAACTACAACTTCAACACTAGGAATTAGGTGAAACTATAATTATTATACTAGAAGGCTTTATAGAAATTGTGCGCTTACTTTTTTATCCTTGGTGTTGGCGATATAGGTATAAAATCCTTCGCCAGTTTTAGCTCCTAACTTGCCGGCAGTGACCATATTAACCAATAATGGGCAAGGGGCATATTTGGGATTCCCAAAGCCATTGTATAATACCTGCATAATAGATAAGCATACGTCTAGCCCTATAAAATCAGCAAGATGTAATGGTCCCATAGGATGCGACATCCCTAACTTCATCACTGTATCAATTTCTTCAACTCCTGCCACTCCTTCATAGAGTGTATATATGGCTTCATTGATCATTGGCATTAATATTCTATTGGCTACAAATCCAGGATAATCATTGACTTCTACAGGTGATTTGCCAAGTGTTTTGGCAAGTTCCATAGTGGCTACGGTAGTGGCATCCGAAGTGGCATAGCCGCGTATTACTTCCACTAATTGCATAACTGGTACTGGATTCATAAAATGCATGCCTATTACTTTATCGGGTCTTGTAGTGACAGCAGCAATTTTAGTAATTGAGATGGACGAGGTATTCGATGCGAGCAAGGCGGTAGCTGGTGCATGGTTATCCATCTCTTTAAATATTTTCAATTTAATATCCACATTTTCAGTAGCAGCTTCTATGACTAAATCTGCTTGAGCAACGCCTTCCGAGAGGCTAGTAGTGATGGTAATTTTATTAATTATTTTATCCTTATCAGCTGCATCAAGTTTGCCACTGGAAATTTGTCTATCTAAATTTTTTTTTATGGTTACTAAAGCTTTTTGAAGGGCGTCCTGATTTACATCTATAAGCTGTACTTGGTATCCACTTTGAGCAAATACGTGGGCTATGCCATTTCCCATAGTGCCAGCACCAATGACTGATATTTTTTCCATATTCATAATAATATTATATTCTTGTATAGTGCAAAGATAATACGCTTTAATAAACTGACTTTATTATACAGTTGATGAATAAAATTAGATTTATTGTAAAATGAGTCATTGTACACTCATTGCAATTTAGGATGTGACCATAAGAATAATTAGAAATTTGGCAAACAAAAAAATATGCACTGTAATCATCTTATTTATGAATGCTTAGCTAAGTTCTTGTCAAAAACTAATTCTCATTTTGCTATCGCCCTATTAGTACTCAATTTGCTAATATTAATTAGCTATTGAGTGGGTAATCAATTGATAAGGATTCAAACACTAAAAATATATGATAGTAACAACTGAATGATGCTGATGATCGCTTATTGATGAAATGCTAAGTTTAATAATAGTTTAGCTATCAAAATCTTTTATTATTTAGTCTAATTTCCTAAAAAACCCGATTAGTAGACCGAGTAGGCAAGCGGGAATCTCACCCGCAAGCCTCTCACAGAACCGTACGT
>CAYZQX010000144.1:0-9118 GCA_964480615.1 uncultured Chitinophagales bacterium
TTAGCCTTGATGCAGTAAAGCCGATAGTAATAGCTAATAAAAAAGCAGAAGACGAAATCACTTGGCGACAATCACTAAATGATGATGAGCTGTACATAAGCAACATTAGAAACAAGAGCGATATATCTCAAACGCTCAATGAAAAGGATCCTAAGATCAATGATTATTATACCACCTTTGACTCTAAAAGCATACAAAAATGGGAGCGAGATTCTTATGAGCAATACTGGAATGGTCTAACTGATTCGGAGAAAGAATTGCTAACACAAAAACATTATTTTTATCAACTCGAATTTACTAATAAGGGCGGTCTTGTAATGCCACTTATTTTAAAAATGAATTATAAGGATGGCAGTTCTGAAGTTAAACAATTTGCTGCTGAAATATGGCGCAAAAACCCTAACAATATTGTAAAGGTTATACATACCGAAAAAGAAATTGATAATATAGAGTTAGATCCATACTTAGAAACTGCTGATACGGATCGAAACAATAATCACTGGCCTGCTAAGATGGAACCTTCTCGATTTGAGTTGTATAAGCAAAAGGCGATGCAAGAAGAAAACAACATGCGACGCGCAAAAAATTATGGTCGCGAATAGGAAATTAAATCGATTCTTTCATTTTCAATTTTAATAATTGACTTGTGCCTGAAGTATAAGTGATTACATTAAGTATCGATTACAATTGACGGTGTAAAATGAAGCAATACCACGATAAAATTTATTGATTGGGCGATGCCTCCTGCCCGGGCTATGCGGGGCTTCGCTGACGCTCCGGTACTGTGGTGGCGGGCTTTCGGCTTTATTAATTTCAAGCTTATGAAAGCCCGCCACCACAGCACAAACCCCTCCTATCCCTATCGCTTTCGCCGATTTTCGATTTAGGATTTACGATCATGATGTTTGTGGCAGTAACTAGTTAAAGTCTAGTGTCCATTATCCTGTGTCCAGGGTCCGCTATCCAGTATCTAACATCCATAATCCATTTTAAACAACAAGCGAATACAAGATGTTTCAATAACCGCCTTACTCTTGTATTCTTTCGATATGAGCACCGATTGCATTGAGACGAGTGTCTATATTCTGATATCCTCTATCGATCTGATTAATATTATAAATTGTACTCACGCCTTTAGCACACATAGCAGCCATTAGCAAAGCTACGCCGGCTCTAATATCGGGTGAGGTCATTTGTATTCCTTTGAGTTTAAAATCCCTATTCAATCCATTGACTACCGCTCTATGGGGGTCACAGAGGATAATCTGAGCACCCATTTCGATGAGCTTATCCGTGAAAAACAAGCGACTTTCAAACATTTTTTGGTGAATCAGCACAGAGCCTTTAGCCTGTATTGCTACTACTAGTGCGATACTGATAAGATCGGGTGTAAATAATGGCCAAGGGCCATCGGCAATAGTGAGAATAGAGCCATCGATAAAACTTGAGATCTCATACCGCTCTTGTGCTGGAATATATATGTCGTCTTTTCTATATTCAATATTGATGCCCAACCTTCTAAACACATCCGGTATTAACCCCAGTTCAGGTATAGCACAATCTTTAATTGTAATCTCACTTTGTGTAAGGGCGGCCATACCTATAAAACTTCCTATCTCTATCATATCGGGCAGGCAGGTATGGGTTGTACCTCCTAGCCTTGTCACCCCCGTAATGTGCAGTCTGTTAGTACCTACACCTTCGATCTTAGCGCCCATTCTATTGAGCATTTTACATAGCTGCTGAAGATAGGGCTCGCAAGCTGCATTGTATATAATGGTCTCTCCCTCTGCAAGTACAGCGGCCATTATGATATTGGCCGTACCAGTGACTGATGGTTCGTCGAGTAGGATATAAGTTCCTCTAAGTTTAGAGGCATCGATTGAATATATCTTGGTGTGCTCGTTGTAATCAAATCTAGCACCAAGTTTTTCAAATCCAAGGAAATGGGTATCCAACCTACGACGTCCTATTTTATCGCCACCTGGCTTAGGCAGGTAGGCTTTTCTGTATCTAGCAAGCAGTGGCCCTAGCACCATTACTGAGCCCCGCAATCTCGAAGCGTTGTAATAATAATCCTTTGATGTGAGGTATTCTATGTCAATATCTTTAGCGGTGAAACTGCACCTATTAGGCGATAATCTCTTCACAGCTACACCCATTTTTTCTAACAAGAATATTAGATTATTGACATCTACGATGTCGGGCAAGTTTTGGATAACTACTTCCTCATCCGTGAGTAATACAGCACTTATAATTTGTAGCGCTTCATTTTTTGCGCCTTGCGGTATAATATCTCCTTTTAATTTTTTTTCACCAGTTATGCGAAATGCATCAACGCTCATTGCGGAAATTCGTATTAGGTCCAGATGAATTGCCTGGACGATTTTTTTTGAAATTAGGGTTACTATTAGATCCGCCATTACCTCCTTGGCGGTTGTTATTGTTATTGCCCATCTTATTTACGGGCTTACCTTTCATATTATTATTGTTCGGATTGTTTGGCTTCCTACGTATAGGAACTCCAGGGGTAAAATTATTGAGATTTTGCTCATTACCCACTGCCAATTGTCCTTTGGATATACGCTGAAGATCATACTTAGCAATTTCATCGGTAATAACTTCCCTGTTCCAATGACTCTGAATCATTTTCAAGTAGTTAGCAATAATTCTAGCAAACTCTTTGCGCTTTTCCTCATCCTCTACCTTAACAGCTTTTTCCACCATGCGTTCTACACCCTTGCCATAAGTCTTATCGCGGAGATTGTTTTTGGGATAATCGAGGTGTGGTATCTCTCTCTTATCCAATGGATCAGGAAACGGATATGGGGAATTAACTCTCAGTTTGAATTCAGAAATTAATATAAGATGATCCCATATCTTTTGCTTATAATCTTCATAGGTTTTTAGATTGGGATTTAACTGACCCATCATATTGATAACAGCCATCACACCCCTTGTGCGAACATCATCATCTTCTACTAATATCAATTTTTCTATTATTTTCTGAAGACCCCTGCCGTATTCAAGATATTTAATCTTTGGTCTCGAAGTATTGTATTCCATATAATTATAAGGTCAAAATTAGTTTATTTTTATTAGATCTGCCAATCATAGCTTGAAATGCGCATATTTCAACATCAATTACGCTGTCATTTCCTCTGATAAACGTGGCCTTTGCAAACCTTATTTACTACCAGTTAATACTATAATCGTCAAACATTTTTCTTCAATATTTATGTTAAAATATTGGAAGATTTTTTAATCATTTAGTCGATTCAAAGAATCTTGTAATTGTGCTGAATGCTATCCATCCATACACATCGTTCCATTAACTTATTGTTGGATCTCCGATATTCCTACTTTACTGCGATTGCTGTACCATAGATTGTAATCGAGGTTATTGATTACGCCACTGCCATCACCATCCCAAGAATAATATTGATTGACAGCGGCATTATTGCCTATCCACCGATTATAATCCAAATTATTAATCACCCCATTTCCATCATATTCACCAGCATACATAGCAACTAATCCTGTTCCCGCTAATGGCTTTAATTGACCCACACCATAAGCCATTGTTGTGTTAGTCGTAAAGTCATACAATTCATGATAGCCATAGTTGAGCGGCAAAGCACTCATTATTCCTAGGTGGCTTCGATGATAGACCACTAAGTAATAATTCATTCCTGGATCTATGTCATCAAACTTTACTCCTGCCCGATTATCAATATCCCATATCAATCCATCATTGCGGAGCCAGCAGGCTCTGCGATCGAGTACTATATTAGGGTTATCTGCTGATCTAGCCTCCACTAATATCCAATCCACCATCGTCATTGGTATGTCCCCCATTGAATTAACTGATTCGCTACCAGTATAATTATACGGACTCGTATTATATGGTTGAGTAAGTGGCATTATAGATAACTCCCTTATATTCGTGCGCATTAGCCCAGTAGTAGGGACATAATATCCTTCTAAATAGAGCTTGGCTTGTATCAGCACACAATCCGTATCTACTGATACCACCATTTCATCTGTTTTCGTACAGCCTAGTGAGGAATTAACTTGAAGAGAATAGGTTGTAGTAGCTAGTGGATAGGCTATAGGATCAATTATACTAGGATTGGATAAGTTAGTCGCTGGCATCCAAACTATACTACCATTGCCTACTGCTTCGATCTCTACTGTCTCACCTACACATATTGCATGATCATTCCCTGCCATTGCGATGGGCAATGGATTAATAATTATTGATTTTGTGGCCATCGCAGTTTCCGCTTGTCGCATATCAATTTCACTTACTTGAACCGTTCCAGTACCAGGCTGATCCCATAAAATAGTCAACTGGTTAGCAGATTCTGCGGTAACCGTGCCCCCAGACACTGACCAACAATAAGATGATCCATTATGCGCAGGTACTGAATATACGATGGTGCTACCTTCACATGGTGTAGATTCTCCTGAAATGGCTGGTGTAGCAGGTCTCAAAAAATATTTGAACAAGAAGCGCGCGGTCTTGCTCACCATTGAATCCGCTATTTCGGCATTAGTCCATAACTCGTGCCCTTCTCCTGGATATAAATAAGTTTCGTGTAATATCCCTAAGGTATTACAGCGTTCGTCAATTACCACTGATCCCGATAATTCAGGAAAAATACCCAGATTAAAAGGATCTTGTGTATTAGGACTTACCACATTATCGTCTAGCCCATGAAAGGAAATAATAGGTGCATCACCAGGTGAATCTATCCAGTTAATATCTCCTATAGCTCCCCAAAAATTGATTACTGCATTGGCAGTGCTTGATTGTACGATTGAATTACCTGAACAGTCCAAACAACCTAAGTCAGGTGTTCCACCAAATAATCCCCCTGCATAAGTAGGATCCATAAGTGGTGAGTCAGCGCGTTCTTGCTCGCTCACATAAGTAGCGTGTATAGCATTAATAGCACCTGCACTATGACCGCCTACAAAGATTAGATTTGTATCGATATTATAAGTACTGGCATTAGCTCTCACCCATCTTATAGCAGCTTTCATATCCTGACCACCGCGATAGACCGCTCGCACAGCACTCGAATTGCTAAGAATATTGAAACCCAGTCTATAATCAGCTGATACAACAACATATCCTTTAGCAGCCATCGCATTGCACCAATCCACTAATGCGGGATATTGCTTCCATCCCACTTCAAATGCACCACCAAAATTCATAATGATACAAGGTCGATTAACCGCTTGGTCACCAATAGGCAAGTATATATCCAAAAACAAATTATCATTAAAGGTTAATGCCTCAGACACATAAGGAATAATAACCGCTGGTGCAATTGCAAATTCAATATTCTCTATCCTATCAACCTGAAATAAAGGTTCAACATAGCGTCCATCTCCACATCCTATTTGCGCATTAGCTGGAACAATAGAAAAAATAAGAAATAAAACCCATAAGGAAAACAAATTAGTTATTAGAAGTTTCATTCGATGGCTTTCAAAAAAAATAAATAAAAATGTACGGCGAATATAATAATTATTAATTTTATTAGAATTTTATGCCGTTCAATCAATGGATGATTAGCTGTAAAAATTAGACAGAAAATTATTATGAATCTTAAGTTGCGCGCTAATTACTTGTCCTTATTCATCGTAAAAATAAAAACAAAGAAAACACATATTACAAACATTAAATTCATTATAAATTATTCGAGTAATATACCCTATAATACATAAATAGGCGATTATTGATTCTTAGTATATTGCTACTCACATGCAAGGGAATGCAGTACTTTACTATACTGACGATTGCGCCTATTCAATGGCAGCCCGTGTATTTCCCTAGCAATTATTGATTTAGGCGTTCGGCTTTATTTTCAGGTCTAATTTTCTATTCATAAATAGCAATTTTAGTATCCCTGAAATTGGATCTATCATTATAAAGTTAGTAGTAACTGCTAACTGCTGCACAGCGTTTTTTATCTTGAGTTGATGCACAGCACGATACTCCATATTTGCAAGAAAATAGGGCAATCAGCAACACCAAACTACTTAGTACTCCCATATAAAAAATGGTCTTCGGAATAGTTATATTTTACTGATTGCCCTATAGTGATCGAAACGAGCATTTATGCTTTACTCGATCAATTATTCTGGCTTATTACCATCATTTTTACTAAAACTCACTTGCCAAGAAATGCCAAATTTATCGGTGAGCATTCCAAAATAATCTCCCCAAAAAGTATCGGCAAGTGGCATTGTAATGATAGCCCCATCGGATAATGCATTAAATAAACCATTGGCTTCCTCTAAGGTTGCAGCATTAATCGATATACTAAAATTATTTCCTTGTACAAAGCTAGGAGCCCATTCGCCACCTGTGTCGCTTCCCATCAATACTGTTTCTTTACTGATAGGTAATGAAACGTGCATGATAAGGTTGGCCATATCCGGACTTAGTGGTGGCATACCTTCCTGCGGGGGCATTTCGCTAAAACGACCTAAATAGGAAAACTCGCCGCCAAACACCGACTTGTAAAATTCAAAAGCTGATTCGCAATTGCCATTAAAATTGAGATATACATTAATTATTGCCATAATACTGAAAAATGATTTGATTTATAATTAAATTAAAAACATCTAAATGCCTATTATAATAAACCTGCAAGTTAGTATTTATTTATTTGTTGGTAATTGATGCTGAGCTTAATAAACTGACGATTAAATGAAACAACAAGTACAAAGGCACTTAATTATTCTCAGAACAATGCATGATAGTGAAAGGTACTCTGGTTATAATAGTCTATATTGTTTTATCATTAATCACTATCAACTCTAAATCATCATTTGCGGCGGCTACTTAGATAATGATGCCATAGATAATAACTGGCAAGACTCCTATAAGGACTCCAATATGCTTGTGCATACAGCAGTATGGAAGCTTTGTCATTTAACTGGTAGATTTTTTTAATACTATTGAGGATTGCAATATCACCTAATGGTATAATATCCTTGTATTGCATACAAAACATAAGGTATATATCACAAGTCCAATTTCCTATGCCTTTAATCTTTTGTAATTGATTTCTGACTTGTAATTCATCACAACCTCCCAAGTTTTCTATTATCAATTCACGATTTACTATTGCTTGAGCCAATGCGCGCAAATAGGATGATTTTTGACGGCTAATAAAGCAGTTTCTCATCTCTTCATCGCTTAGTAATAGGATATTGTGCGGCGTAAACTCAGCGATGTATTGTTTTAATTTTTGATAATGAGCTTGTGCCGAAGCAAGGCTTACTTGCTGTTCCAGGATTATAAGTGATAATGATTCAAATCCCTGTGGTCGCTCCCAATTAGGTGGTGCACCATATTCACTATGAATCCGTGCAATGGAAGGATCGCTAGCAAGCAATTTCGCTATGTCTTGAGGATTTACAATTGGCTTGTCTTTTTTATTCATTCAACTATTGAAGTATAAAATTAGTATTTAGTTATAGATTGCCCAGATTTCAGGAGCAATTAGTGTAAAAAGAATGTAACAATGTATGTACCATCTATTTAATTAGGATAAAAATATAGTTTTTTTTGTTCGCAATATTCACTTACTATTTACATTTTAGGGTATTGCAAATAATACTCTATTAAATTCTTTCAATAGTGGGTAAATTATATATTGTCCTTCTGTTATTGTCAATATTATTTAATAATTGCACATAAAGTTCACTAACAGAAAAAATTACCACCAAAAAAATTTCGTATTAATCAGATGAATTAAAAATGTTATATGGTATTCGTATTGCTTAATTATACATACTGAAATTGCGATAGGGATCATAAGGGTTTAGTACAGGGCTGGCTGGGTTTCAATTGCTAGGAATATATTATGCCGAAACCCAGCCAGCCCTGTACCGGAGCGATAGCGAAGCCCTGGAGAGCCCGGGCCCTAGGCATCGCCAAAACTGCATTTTTTTGTATTTCTAATCCTTTTTAATTGTATAGTGCAATCAACTGATGCGCTATTAATTCTTGTTTTATTCTGGTTGTAAATATTTTATGCTTTATCGTATAACTACACTTAATGAACTACAATACTTATTTAATAACAAGCGCTATTTTTATGAATTCCCATTGAGTTGCCTCTAGTGAAATAGTAGGCACTAATAATTTTTTTAGTGAGAAAATCGTATCATTGCTATCTCAATTAATACAATGAGTGAATTAATGGAACCAATAGAAGATAAAGTACAGACCCCTAAAGCAAAGCGCGTACCCCATGCCATCAATATTCATAATGAAATTATAAATGATCCCTATTACTGGATGAGGGACAAGAAAGATCCTGATCTTAAACCATTATTAGAGGCCGAGAATGCCTATAGTACATATCATACTAAACATCTTGAACCGCTGAGAAAACAATTGTACAATGAAATATTAGGTCGCATACAAGAAGATGATGAAGCGGTTCCTGAGCGCGATGGTTCTTACCTTTACTATACTAAGACTGTGAAGGGCAAACCCTATGAAATCTATTGTAGAAAAACGGATCACGACGCTAAAGAAGAAATTTTACTAGATGAGAATTTGCTGGCAAAAAAACACGATTTTCTCGATATAGGTGATGTGGAAATAAGCGATGATCACCAATTGTTAGCCTATAGTATGGATACGGATGGTTCGGAGTTATATACCATACACATTAAAAATTTAGGTACTCAAGCAGAATTTCCTGATATTATAGAACATACGAATGGTACTATGATATGGTCAAAGGATGGAAAATATATATACTACATCACTGTAGATGAGGCGATGCGTCCATACAGGTTGTATAGTCATAAGCTTGGTGAATCGGTAGCTAATGATGTTTTGATATACGAGGAATTAGATGCATCCTTCTTTCTTTTTGTCGATCGCTCTAAGAGTGGTCGATTTATATTTTTTGGTGCTGGTTCACATACTTCAAGTGAATATTATTATATAGATACGGAAGATGAAAAGGGAGTGGCCACACTGTTTGCACCAAGAAAAGAAAAGATCGAATATTCACTTACACATCAAGGTGACTATTTTTATATTCTTACTAATGAGGATGCGGAGAATTTTAAATTA
>CAYZQX010000145.1:0-9050 GCA_964480615.1 uncultured Chitinophagales bacterium
GCAGCATCGAAAACTTTCTGGCTTACAGGCCATATATCCACGCCTATGCCATCGCCTTCGATATATGGAATCAGTGGATTGTCTGGCACAAATAATTTGCCATTTTCTATTCTGATTTTTTCACTCATAACTTTTATTAATTTTTGTTGTTTTTTGAGGCGGCAAATATAATGAAATAAATCATTAAAATGGTCTTTTTTTTCGATGGATTCTAATAAATTTTCATTGGTGTTTTTATGTAAATTAATTCTGAATAATGGATTTATCATCGGTCATCTTTTTGCAATTTGTTCATGGTTTATGTCCTTCTAATAGACCCAATAATTTAGGTTTCAATTGTTAGTGTTTTCGTGATATTCAAGTAGGTAGATTTTTGAATTAGGGTTAACCATTAACTTTTTACAGAATCCATATTTAATAACTCTATTTGACTAATAATTTGCTAAATCATTAACTCTATCTTTAAATTATAATACGCTACCCACTTAGGATTATTTTTAAATAGAATGAATGGAAAGTTACATAAATGCAAGAAAATTATCATGGAATACTTGACTATGTACTCAGGTCAGTTGTTGCAACAAGTTCTACTGTCCTAAATCTTGTAACAGACTCTGGAAACTAGTGACGCTCGACACAAGATAATGGACTTTGAACTTAGTGAAGTTGCTGAAACAAGCTTAGTAATTCTTAAATCGGTAATCTTTTTTATAGACGCTAGACACTGGACTTTAATTAGTTGTTTCTA
Source organism: uncultured Chitinophagales bacterium (assembly GCA_964480615.1). Taxonomy (GTDB): domain Bacteria; phylum Bacteroidota; class Bacteroidia; order Chitinophagales; family UBA2359; genus CAYZQX01. The sequence continues at coordinate 749 of CAYZQX010000145.1, forward strand.
GTTTTATAAATATATACGCTTAAAAGCCTGATGAATTGAACACATTATTGTATTATCGTAAATCCAAAATCGTGAATCGTACATCGTGCCAGCCCTTCGTGAATCGATAAGCGAGCGATAAGGATGCTGAATGGTTTAGTCTCATATCCACTGACTCCCTTTACGAGTTTATTTGGGCAAGTGGTTGCACATGGTTTAGATAACTCTTTTTATTGTAAGTAATAGAAGGGAGTCAGCGGATAAGACCGAAAACAAATCGAGCTTGCGAAGATTCTGGCAGCCATTGAAAATAAATAAATGCCAGAAAGTGTAGCCTGGAGCAGCCCGGGCCCTAGGCATCATCATAATTATTTTCATTCTTGTAATAAGTGGCTTGTTCTCCTATAATTGCTTGTCTATGCACTTAATTTAGAGTTGTTAAGTGGTCAATCATAATTTAGTAGTGATGATTCCGAAATATCATTTATATGCTATGTGATATTTTATTTATTGCTAATACCCTTCCATTATTAGTATCCCTAAATTACGTTTGTTATATATAGCTAACATCACTTTGTTTGATAAGTTGGTTTGGTGCGGTTTATAGCTTTAATATCAAGTGGGCTGGTATTTCATTTTTTATCCTTTATGATAGTCTTCTTAGGTTTTATGAGTTGATATTCTTACAATGATTTGTGCTTGTCCTTGGTTTTAGTTTTATTTATCAATCACTTAAAAACATAAGTCAAATATACCTATTCGGTTTTAACCATTTGGCGAATATTTTGTATTTTTGTGAAAATTGTAAGTATGCCGCATTATCATAAATTGGGAGAGATTCCTAACAAGAGACATATTCAATTCTTTAAGCCTGATGGCACATTGTATAAAGAAGAATTATTCTCTACGGAGGGATTTTCCAATTTGTATTCTAATATCTACCACATACATCCACCTACTGCGATTCTTGGTGTGGAACCATCTTATAGTGTAGCTCCGAAATTGGCATTTGAACACCATTTGCAACCGCGTAGTTTTCAGGGGTTTAATATTGCGCCAGCAGCTGACTATTTGGATAGCAGGAAGCCAGTACTAGTCAATAATGATTTGTCCATTAGTTTGGCCGCTCCTCAGCAGTCAATGACCAATTATTTTTACAAAAATGCTGATGCTGATGAAGTTCTATTTGTTCATCAGGGAAATGGCCGTTTAAAAACAGCTTATGGGGAATTGAAATTTACTTATGGCGATTATATAGTTGTACCTCGCGGTGTGATTTATCAAATGGAGTTTGAAACGAGTGAGAACCGGTTGCTAATCATAGAATCTTATGGTCCTATTACTTATCCTAAGCGTTATAGAAATGAATTGGGACAGTTACTTGAACATTCTCCTTATTGTGAGCGGGATATTCGTCTGCCACAGAATCTGCCTGCTATCGACGAAAAAGGGGCATTTAAAATTTTAATTAAAAAGCAGAATTTTATATATCCTTATACTTATGAATACCATCCTTTTGACTTAATCGGTTGGGATGGCTTTCATTATCCTTATATATTGAGTATCCATGATTTTGAACCCATTACAGGACGCATTCACCAACCACCACCAGTACATCAGACATTTGACGGACATAATTTTGTGATCTGTTCATTTGTACCTCGCTTATATGATTATCACCCATTGGCTATACCCGCTCCTTATGCGCATAGTAATATTGATAGTGATGAGGTAATGTATTATGTGGATGGACAGTTTATGAGCAAAGGGCATGTGGATCGTGGACAGATGTCCCTCCATCCAGCAGGTGTGCCACACGGTCCGACACCCGGTGCTGCTGAAAAAAGCATAGGAAAAACTAGCACGGGTGAACTAGCTGTGATGATCGATACCTTCCGTCCATTGATGATTACGGAGGCGGCAATGAGTATTGAAATTCCTGACTATTATCGCCATTGGTTAGGTGCAGACTCACTTGCTCAGTAGGAAATTTATTGGCATTAGCTAACGACTGTATGTGATTTTATTATCAAAAGATTTTGGACTAAAATTAATAAGTTGTGAAAGTACATTGCCATACTAGGTGATGGAATACCTTAGCCAAGGTCTTTCAATTTCCATTATATTATTTTAAGTTTTGTGCCTTGTATTTTAGTGTGAAATAGAGATTGTATTAACCCAATGAGTGTTAATAAATAAATAAGAAAAATTAAAAAAGTTTGAGATATGTCATTAGTAACAGAAAAAACGAGCGTATTACAAAATCAGATCCAAGCTGATTTTTTACCATTGAATGGTACTGATTATGTAGAGATGTATGTGGGCAATGCCAAGCAGTCAGCCATTTTCTATCAAAGTGTATTTGGATATGAGTTGGTGGCATATGCAGGCCCTGAAACTGGTATTCGCGATCGCGCTTCCTATGTATTACAACAGGGTAAAATTAGGTTGGTATTGACTAGTGCTATTACACCTGATTCGGAGATTGCGCGCCATCATTTTGAACATGGCGATGGTGTGAAAGTATTGGCTTTGTGGGTTGATGATGCGGCAGCATCTTATGTAGCTACTGTGTCGCGCGGTGCTGAATCAGTGGAGGAACCGCATACGATCAAAGATGAGTATGGTGAAGTCGTGGTTTCAGCTATTAAAACTTATGGCGATACAATACACCGATTTGTACAGCGCAATAATTACAAGGGTGTTTTTATGCCAGGTTATTCAGCTAGAAAATCAGACCTCAAAACGATGCCTGTGGGATTGAAGTATGTAGATCACTGTGTAGGAAATGTAGAACTCGGTGCAATGAATAAGTGGGTGAAATTTTATGAAGATGTTATGGGCTTTAAATTGTTGATTACTTTCGATGATAAAGATATTTCGACGGAATATTCTGCCTTAATGTCTAAGGTGGTGTCAAATGGCAATGGATATATTAAATTCCCTATTAATGAGCCTGCTGAAGGGAAAAAGAAATCCCAGATTGATGAGTATCTCGAATTTTATAGGGGAGCAGGTGTACAACATATTGCAGTTGCTACCGATGATATATTACACACTGTGTCAGAATTGCGCAAGAGGGGTTTGGAATTTCTCATGGTGCCTGATACCTATTACAATGATCTATTAGATAGGGTAGGGGACATCGATGAGGACTTATCAGCGTTAAGAGATTTGAATATATTAGTTGATCGCGATGAAGAAGGCTATCTATTGCAAATATTTACCAAGCCCGTTCAGGATCGCCCTACAGTATTCTATGAAATTATTCAGCGCAAGGGTGCTAGATCTTTTGGTAAGGGGAATTTTAAAGCCCTCTTTGAAGCTATAGAAAGAGAGCAAGAAATCAGAGGAAATCTATAATCATCCATAAAGCTCTTGGGCTAAATTTTATTGGCTGAGTACAGATAGGATTGAATAATTTGTAAAGTTGAATAAGAAAATGATTTTCAGTCTCTTTACATTAACATGATGAATCTCCTGATAATTATTGTGTATCAATAGGGAGCTTATAAAAAAAATCGCATAATAATGTTATGCGATTTTTTTTTTGATATACTCGTTTGCCAAGTATTCATAAATTGTTGTTCAGCAGGGTAGGACAGTACTACCTGGCAAATTGGCTTGGCTTCGAAGTTGCGTGAGGACACGCAACTTAGCACTCGAAGTTGCGTGAGGACACGCAACTTAGCACTCGAAGTTGCGTGAGGACACGCAACTTAGCACTAGGTATTGCGTGAAGACACGCAACTTCGCACTAGGTATTGAGTGAAGACAGGCAACTTAGCACTAGGTATTGCGTGAGGACACGCAACTTAGCACTCGAAGTTGCGTGAAGACAGGCAACTTAGCACTAGGTATTGCGTGAGGACAAGCAACTTAGCACTAGGTATTGCGTGAGGACAAGCAACTTAGCACTCGATGTTGCGTGAGGACACACAACTTAGCACTAGGTATTGCGTGAGGACAAGCAACTTAGCACCCGAAGTTGCGTGAGGACACACAACTTAGCACTAGGTATTGAGTGAAGACAGGCAACTTCGCACTTGGTATTTAGTGAGGACACACAACTTAGCACTAGGTATTGCGTGAGGACAAGAAACTTCGCACTAGGTATTGAGTGAAGACAGGCAACTTTGAATACCTATACAACGCTTTTTTTTCTCATAATCCGCATATAATATGCCTGACCTCCTATTCTACCTGGCAACTAGCTTGATTGAAGTTTCAAAGCTAGAAATTTGGCTAATGGATTTTAGCTTTTTATTTTTATTTTTGCTTGAAGTACATAGAGATTGGAACGCCTTCAAAATTAAATTCTTCGCGCATTCTATTTTCTAAAAATTGTTTGTATTCAGGGCGCACATATTGTGGCAGATTGCAAAAAAATCCGAACACGGGATAGGTGCTTGGTAATTGTGCAACATACTTAATAGTTACTGTTTTGCCCTTATAGGATGGTGGTGGTTTGCGGTCGATTAGCTCTTGGAAATATTCGTTGAGTTTAGAGGTAGGGATTTTGCGTTGGCGGTTTTCATATACTTCCATCACATTGTCCAATGTCTTGAATACCCTGGTCTTCTCGATTGCAGAAATAAATATAATGGGGACATTGTTAAAAGGAGCTAGTTTACGGCGGATGACTTCCTCCATATCACGGGCGGTATTGGTTTCTTTCGCTACTAAGTCCCATTTATTTACGAGCACTACTACTCCTTTTCTCTTTTTTTCAATGAGCCTGAAAATTGCTTGATCTTGTGATTCAATACCCGTTTGTGCATCAATCATCAATATACACACATCGCTTTCATCAATGGCTTTAAATGCGCGTATGACTGAATAAAATTCTAGGTTTTCTTTTACCACCGCTTTCTTGCGAATACCTGCGGTGTCGATGAGTAGGAAATCTCGATTATACAGCTTGTAATGGGTATGTATAGTATCTCGTGTAGTGCCAGCTATATCAGTTACGATATTGCGATCTTCTCCTATCATTGAGTTGAGTAAGGATGACTTACCTACATTCGGCTGTCCTACGATGGTAACACGTGGAAGACCTTTCCACTCATCACTGCCATCCTCTACAATATGTTTACATAGTTCATCTAACAGTTCGCCAGTGCCTGATCCAGTCATAGAACTCACAAAAAATGTATGTTCAAATCCCATACTATAAAACTCACTCGCATCAATTAAGCGCTGATGGTTATCCACTTTATTGACACATAACAGGACGGGTTTCTTATTCCTGCGCAGCATATCCGCTACTTCTGAATCGAGATCGGTTATACCTGTTGTGGTATCAGTCATGAAAATAATTAGTGAGGCTTCTTCAATTGCAATTTTTACTTGCTCTCGTATTGCTTTCTCAAACACATCGACAGAACGCGGTACAAATCCGCCTGTGTCAATTATGTTAAAGGTCTTTCCATTCCAATCGGATACTCCATAATGCCTATCACGTGTTACGCCACTCAAGTCATCCACGATGGCTTCCTGCGCCCCTATAAGGCGATTGAAGAGGGTGGACTTGCCCACATTAGGACGGCCAATTATCGCTACTGTAAAACTCATTTTTTCTATTTTTTTTCTTAGGGGTTTATTGATTCGGTGCCTTCTTGTTAAGAATCCCTCATCAACTATATTTTTTATCCATTTTATATTAATATTAGGTTGCTATGCAATCATATAATATCATGGATCCTCTATTTTCTTTGCCTGGATATATGGCCTATTAGATAATATTATTTCGGTTTATCATACTTGTTTTATTATAATAAAAACCTGTTTCTATTATCGCTCTTACAAGGCGGCAATGATTGATACTTGCCATAGCCTATTGATTTTTTTTTCTTGGTATAGACCGGGTTAGATCCATATAAAAAAAACGATCTTAAATGATTGATGGACCAGTAATATAAATGCACCAAGCAGGGTTTATTTCACCGGATATTGCGTAAGGGATAGTAAGGGTTTAGTCAGGTGGGCAGGTAGGCTGTATATTACCTGCTCACCTGACCGAAGCGCTAGCGTAGCCCTGAATAGCCCGACCCTTGCCTTCACTACTACTGCTCTTTAAATCACTAAAGCTATAAGTAATAGGCCCAAGTAGTCGCTAGGTCATAAGTGCAGGCAAGGGGTACGCCCTGATAGGCCTGTACTTATTAGCTCTCTATATATCCACGTCTTTTTAAAAACCGTTCATTATTCCTCCAATCTTTTTCGACCTTGACAATCAACTCTAAAAATACTTTTTTTCCTACAAATAGCTCAATATCTTCACGTGATTTTATGCCCAGCGCTTTAATAGACTTGCCTTTTTCACCGAGTATAATGCCTTTTTGTGTATCGCGATCCACAGTGATAATGGCGGTGATCTTTGCTATTTCAGGCTCATCCTTATAAGACTCGGTATGTACATCACAGCTATAAGGTATCTCTTCTTTAAACTGAAAAAATATTTTCTCACGTATGATTTCTGATACAAAAAATCGCACTGGACGATCGCTGATATCTTCCTTATCGAAATAGGGAAAATGTTCAGGCATATAGCCAATAATTTTTTGCAATAAGCTATCTATATTCTGATTTTTAAGTGCTGATACAGTTATAACTTCAGCTATTTCAGGCTTGGACTTCCACTCGTTTTCCAGTGCTTCGATTTTCTCAGGCTTAGCAAGATCAGACTTATTGAGCACGACAATTTTCTTAGCAGGATTATTTTTTATCTTATCCCAAAACAATTCCACACCTTCATCTGTGGCCAAGTCCACTAGGATAATAAATAAGTCAGCATCTTCAAAAACTGGATGCATGCTGCGCATCATCACTTCTTGCATCTTATAGGCAGGCGTTATGATACCGGGCGTATCCGAAAATACAATTTGATAATCATCGCCATTAAGTATGCCAAATATGCGGTTTCTCGTAGTCTGTGCCTTATAGGAAACTATAGAAAGTTTCTGACCTATGAGTGCATTCATAAGTGTGGACTTGCCCGCATTAGGACGCCCAAGAATATTCACAAAACCTGCTCTATGTTCCATATAATACAAAAAAAAAGCCCTCTTTAGAGGGCCTATTAGTAGCGGGAACCGGACTCGAACCGATGACCTTTGGGTTATGAGCCCAACGAGCTACCAACTGCTCCATCCCGCGGTTTTTTTATTTAGGCTGCAAAGGTAATCCTTTTTTTTGAATCTCAAAATTTTTTAGCAGAATATTTATTTTTTGTTGTGTTTGCTGCCATTAACTCATTACTGAATGCCCTGAGTGCCGCCATTATTCGCTATGAGGCATATCAAGATTCCATCGGATTATGTTTTTGCAGCAATATCAATTTTTTTTATTTGTCATATTTTTCAAGCGCAGGCATTTGTTGCTGTCTAGTGGAGTGTCTTTGATATGGATTGGATTATGGACTTATGAGCGTTTTGTTTTTGTGATTCGATTATTTATTGAAAAAGTTCTTTTTTTTGGGCGATGCCTCCGGCCCGGGCTATAACTTTCGAATCAATTTTTTTTATAAGGTAAAAAGAATCTGCGCTTTCGCTTGATTGCTTGCAATGTTTTATCTTTATTGGCAGCAAGAACCTGCGCTATCGCTTGGTTTGGGGCTTTCTGATATTATTAGTTTTTTAAAGGCCATCAGAATCTTCGCAAGCTCGATTTGCTGACGCTACGGTACTGTGGTGGTGGGCTTTCGGCATTATTATATCAAAGCTAATGAAAGCCCGCCACCACAGTACAAACCCCTACTTTCCCTATCGTTGGCTGCGCGATTTGCGATTCACGAATTAAGATTTGCAATACTGATAGGCTGGCGCGATTCACGATTTAAGATTTACGATACTGAAGCTGGTTGCAAAAACTAGTTAAAGTCTAGTGTCTAGTTTCTATTATTCATTATCCATTAACTAGCCTTTGTTAATGATGAGCGATGCTTGTAGTTATTGAATACCTTATTGTTACTTGCTTGATAGGGCAATTTAATCTAGAGCCTAATTTTTTTTAGGATCGCATTTTATAGGTAATAAGAAGCATAAAGTAGAACCTAAAAAAAAAGAACTAGCAAGGATTTATAAGTCCTATCAACTAGTTCTCTTTATTTATTAGCTTTTTTTTATTAATAAGTCGTTGGACAAGATCTATTAAGATGGGTTAGACTTAAAAATAAAATATTTACCTATGTAAGTTGGCTATTTTTCATTGACCTGTTATTGATATTGAAAAGCTCCAGTTTAATGCTCAGGCTAAGTATGAATATACTTAGGGCTTGCTAAATAACTCATAAGTATGCGATTATGGCGATGCCTGCGGCCCG
>CAYZQX010000146.1:0-9039 GCA_964480615.1 uncultured Chitinophagales bacterium
AGTTCATAAGTTATCATCTGCAAAAATAAAAAGATCTGTGTACACGGTAGGATAGTAGGGGTTTGTGCAGGGCTGGTGGGCTGATCGCTATTTTTCTTGTGCCAGTCAGTTCAGCCCGCCAGCCCTGTACCGGAGCGCACGCGGAGCCCCGAATAGCCCGGGCCTCTGGCATCGCCCATTTATTTATAATTCTCTATTATAACAACTGCATTCCCATAGACCTAGCGAAAGCTAAGCATGTTAGGGTATTGTAATGTTTGAAAAGTATAGTTATTCCGTAAAAAATCAGGAAAATATTTGGTTGTAAATTAGTTGGGTAAACGGTTTTGAAACGATGAGGTGATTTTATTAATATGAATAAAAATTTAGAAAATATTTAGTATTTTAGCGCAATGGTTTGATTTTTTAACAAAAAAATTGTATTAAATTCATCTTTTTAGGATCAGAAATAAAATTTTAATTAAATTTAAGCCTAAATGTTTCATCGAAATGAAAAATTTGCTTCAAATTCTTTGGATTGTAATTGTTACTTTACATATTGGAAATGCGCAAAGCAGAGGAAAAATTGCGCAACCTAATCCGCCGGATAGTCGAGTAGATGTTTTGAAATTAAAATCCTTATTTAATGGATTGGAAGATATGTTGACATGCAATGAATCGTTGACAATCCAAGACCGGATTTTTTTAACTCCATCGGATGCACAGAGATATGCTAACGGCTTATTGTTAGATGATCATACACCTGAAGAAAAGAATCGTATAAAGGCCATAGGGGATTTTTTTTATAATCATAGCAATTCCACAAAATCAATTTTATTAGCTGATATGGATCGTTTTGCAGGATTGGAATATTATGGGTTTAGAACGAGACCAGCAATGAACCCAGAACAAATTGTTATTATCACAAGTTTTAATATTGTTCATACAGACTTATCGAAGGAATCTATAAGACTGAATGTCATAGATGTAGCTGGTGAATATCGTATAATAAACATTGAAGAATAATTAATATCACTTTTATGTTAAAAAGAATACTTTTCTTAGTTATAGTAATAATTGGATGGCAGCTATTAGATGCACAACCATATACATTGAATGATGGGAGAATTAGGTTGCGTGTGTGGACACATAAGGTGTGGACAAATGCTAACTGCAGTGACCCTGGCGTTCAAGAATATGTATATAGAGGGATTAGGGTTAGACCTCATACGGATTTGACAGGTGTGGGTTGGTCGCCTTCAGGTTTTAATGTGCGTGCGGAAGGTAATGAAAATCGCTGGTGGTCAAGAACTCAATTGTCAGGAATACAGACTCCTGCAGGGAGTGCAATTTTTCCGATGACACAGGATGGCAATGGGGTGTTGATGATGGATATTACTTTTCCTAGTTCTCAAGTACCAACAGCATTTGATTGGTCGGTTGCTGAGTCTTGGGAGGACGATTATACCAATTGTCCTTGGCCCTGTGATGGTTTTGACGATCCGTGGACTTTTCAGGATAGTTATTGCTGTGGTACATTAGGGGATGATAATTACCAGAGTTATCAAGAGGGAACTGCCATTAATGCTTTTAGAGGAGGACCGGTAGGACAAGTTAATTATGTACAAACCGATGTATGGGCACCTGGTGGATTTTTAGCCGAAGAACAAAGCTATGCTATTCTGTTCGCCTTTCAATGGGATTGGGTAGATCCATTAGATCCACTACCTACGTTGTCAACAAATCAGTCTAGTGGAGGCATTGAATATCAAGATGGTCCTATTACATTAGAAGCTCAGTTGATGGGTGTATTTAGTGATAGCGATTATGATTGGGGTTTTAATTGTGTGCTTGGAGTAGCTGATGATGAAGATTTGAGAATTAAATGGCGGTCGAGGGACAATCTTACAGCATTTTCGGGAGCGCAGAATTGCATTACATCACTTTCACAGCCTTGGCCACAATGGAATACCGGAAACCCTGTTGCCACGCTATTAACTAAAAACTATACAGCTTCTGATACAAATTTTAAAGAGTTTGAAATAGAGTTTGAATTATGGGAAGAGGATTGTGCGCCTGACTGTGCTTATGATGCTTCAGGATGTTTTTTGGGTATTGGGGCTGATGACGCATATTATGCGGCAACAGGAACAGGATTAATCAATTGGCGAAACAGTATTCCATCCGTAGGATCGAATAGTGGCTATTGGAATTACTTGGATATTCCTGTAAGAGCTAGTTCAACGAGTTATAACAATTGGACCGTATGGATCAGGTATCGTTGGGTTCAAGCCCCACCTACAGTTTCTGCAATCGTTAATCCTGATAGGACATTGTGTGTAGGCACACCCACTACTTTATCTGTTACAGCGCAGCAAGCGACCTATTATCAATGGCAATATACTGATATAACAGGTGATGACAATGGGGAACCATTTACAAGCTGTCCAGCTTCCGCGGTGTGGACTGATGTGGCGGGTGCATATTGGAAAGACTTTATTCCACCACAAACTCCAGGTACCCGAATCTACCGCTGTCGGATTAGGAATAGAACTGGTACAGGAAGTTATACGAATGCCGGTCCAAGGTATTTAGAAGTTTATTCTAATTGTTTCAGGGTTACCTATTTTCCTTACGCACCACCTATATCAAGTACTGTTTGTGGTGGGAGTATTGTAGGTGGAGTACCATATAGTTTTACTACGTTGACAACGCCGGCAGTAGGAGCGGTGGCCAATGCCACAAGCTATACTTGGTCAGTGTCACCATCGGCAGGTGTTATTATCTCTTCTGCAAATTCCACAACAACCAACATAACATTTCCAAATACAGTTACTTCATATACAATAACATTGACAGTGGCTGATGCATGTGGAGCAGCTAATGCTACAAGTACTTGTAACACGCAAGTGACACTTGATTATTGTGGGGATATATATGTTGCGCCTACTGGCACAGCTGGTTTTACCACTGCGCCTAATGATGCAAATCCAGGTGGGCCTATGAATCCTGTAGCAACCATAAGACAAGCATTGGTTTTAGCTAGTAGCTCAGGAGGAGCAAGAACGCATATTCGCATATTAAATGGCAGTTACACGGATGCAGGAACAACGCCAATTAACCTTGTAAGCAATGTGATTTTAGAGGGTGATTACCAATTGGTTGCTGGCGCATGGATAAAAAACAGTTCATTAACGACGAGTATAAATTTTACCGCTGCTTTTGAAAATACTGCCACAACAGGAAGCAATGACATAGAGCATAGACTCGGATTTAAATCCAATAGTGTGAATGGATGGACAATTCAGGATCTGGCAATTACTACATCCGCAGTAACTGGTCAAACACCAAGTGGAAGAGGTAGATCGAATTATGGGATATTGATAAACAATTCATCTAATTATACAATAATAAGATGCAATATAACAGCAGGAAATGCGAGCCCTGGAGGGAATGGATCAAATGGTGTATTGGGTTCTAATGGAAGCATTGGTTTGGTAGGTGGTAGTGGATCTTGCGATGGTAATTATTCTTGTTGTTTTGGGAGTGAGTCTGCACCGGGTGGCTCTGGAGGAGGAGGAGGTACCGGAGCAATTGGGGTAGCAGGGGGAGCTACTAATTCTAGTACAACGGCTAATCTTAATCCAGGTGGAACAGGTACTGGGAGAAATGGAGGAGGAGGAGGAGCTGGAGGCAAGGGAGGTGGTTTTTCCGGTGGAAGTAATGCAATAAATGGATCTAATGGTGGTGGCAGTGCCTCTATAGGTCAAAATACGGGAGTTGGGACAGCAGGTGCTCAAGGAGATCCTGGAGGCGATGGGACAAATGGGGCAAATGGAGCTAATGGTGCAGCAGGGGCTACTGGCACTGCTGGCGCTGGAGGCACCTATTTAGGTGGATATTTCGTGCCTGGGTCACAGGCTGGTAATGGGTTTGATGGAGCAGGTGGTCAAGGAGGTGCTGGCGGTGGTGGCGGTGGTCGCCAAACGTGTTCATTTTGCAATGATGGGCCAGGAAATGGTGGCAGCGGTGGAGGTGGCGGCGGTCAAGGTGGTACAGGTGGAACTGGAGGTTTTGGCGGCGGTAGTTCCTTTGCCATTATAAGAACCAATAGCAATACTGGGGCTATCATATCTCCAAATTTACTTGTGTCTGGCACAGCAGGTGCAGGAGGTTCAGGGGGTACTGGGGGTCTTGGAGGTACTGGAGGTGCAGGAGGAGTAAGAAATACGACCTGTACAAGCGAGATAGGAGAAGGAGGTGCCGGAGGAGCAGGCGGACAAGGAGGACAAGGTGGTACTGGTGGAACTGGAAGTTCAGGAATATCAAATCAATTATGTTCGGATGGCGTATCATCACCGAGTTCAATGCCTTTTCCTACTTCAGAAATAACAGCTAGCTTCAATAATGGTTGCACAAATTCACAAATAACATTAACCTCACCTTACACTGGAACTGCCTTTACTTCTTTGGACTCTGGCGGTACTATTGTAAATGATATTACTAGCACTACTGCAACAACGAGTCTGGCAAGCGACCCATTGTTAATTTATTATTCTTCTCTTGGAAGAAAAGATTTGGTTATTGGAGGACTTACTTTTATGGATTTTGTACACATAGAAACTACAAGAACTCCTCCTACATTTAGCCCAAGCATACCTAGTAATATTTGTGTAGGTACTTCTATAACATTAGGTTCGATACCTAATAGCCCATCTGTTGCAACTGCATTTGAATGGACTATACAGCAGACACCTGTTACAGGGGTAGCTACACCAGCTCCAATATTCACTTCTACACTAGAAGATCCAGGAGTTTATACCTTGCCAAATGCTACCACTTGTCCTATTACCTATCAAATTCGCTACAGGGTTAAAGATGAATGTTGTGGATGGTCAATACCAATATATTCCTTAGTAACAGTAGAGCCGCCAATTACTAATAATATAATAAATCCTCCATCAGTCCTATCTTTTTGTGGATCTGGTGATCCTACAATAATAAACGGGACATTGCCATTAGGAGGAACATGTCCCAGTCCGTATCTTTACCAATGGCAACTAAATGGTAATAATATTACAGGTGCAAACTCACAAAATTATGACCCACCACTGCTTACTCCAGGTATTTATAATTATACTAGAATAGTTACCGGTGGAGCTTGTGGCAATTCCACTTCTAATGCTATTACAATAACAATTAACTCATTACCTTCGGCATCAATATCCCCTGACCCGGCTATTGTGTGCTCATTACAAGAAATACAATTAAATGGTGGATTTGTGGCTGGTTCTGGTTCTATCATTAGTCATTCCTGGACGGGAGTCGGTGCGGGATTTCTAAGCTCAACAACTATAGCTGATCCTACATTCACAGCACCATCTGGAACTGGATCATATAGCCTTAATTATACTGTAACTGATTCAAATGGATGTACTGCAACTGATAATATTTCTGTCACCGTTCACCCATTGCCAACTATAACAAATCCGCCTACACCAATAACAATATGTTCTGGTGGAACAGTTAATTATACTCCTACTGGTACAATAGCTACTGGAACAATAATTTATGTTGCTGAATCTGAAGTTACTGCAGGAACTGTGACTGGAAATTCAGTTCTATTAGGGCCGTCTTCATCTTTAAGTATTAGTGATGTACTTAATAATACTGGAATCGTTCCAGCAACAGTTGAATACACAATTATTCCAGGAACCCAGTTAAATTGTGCAGGAGCGCCAGTAGTATTGACTGTGACAGTATTACCATTGCCAGTACCTCCTACATCAGCCTCTGTAAATCCCACCTCCCAATGTGCTAGTACAGCGGGCAATATAACGCTCTCAGCTACTGGAGGTTCAGGAGAAATTTTAAATTGGTATAGTGGATCTTGTTCTGGTACAGTCATTGGTACAGGCACTCCATTAACCATAACTGCCCCAAGTTCAACTACAACTTATTACGCAGCTTGGTCTGATGGATGTGTAAATTCAAGTTGTGTGAGTACAACTATTACGATCGATCCAGGTCCTACAGTAACCATAGCAAGCAATAATGGTCCAATTTGCGAAGGACAAAATGCTAATTTTAATTTAATTGGTACAGCTAATGCAATTGTAACCTATACAATTAATGGCGGGTCAAACCAAACAATTACTTTATCTCCAACAGGAATAGGTAGTGTGAGCATTAATGGCGTTTCTACAAATCAAATATTAAATTTAATATCAATTTCTAATGGTACATGTACTAATCCTCTTACCGCATCTTCAACGGTTGTTGTTAACCCATTGCCAGTCGTTATAATTGATCCAATAGGGCCTTATTGTAATACAACAGGATTAACAACTTTGACAGCAAGTCCAAATGGTGGAACTTGGGGAGGAGTAGCGAATTCAAGTGGTCAAATAAACCCAAGTAGCTTAGGCGTTGGCAATTTTACGGTTACCTATTCCGTAACGACTTTAGGATGTACTACTATAGCATCCCAAAGTTTTGATATAAATACAGCTCCTACTGTGGTTGATCCTAACGATATAACAGTTTGCAATAATGATCTCACAACTGTAAATTTTACTGGGACTGGTGGCCCTAATTATAACTGGACAAATTCAAACACTGCAATAGGATTAGGAGCTAATGGAACTGGAAATATTAGCTTTAATTCGGTTAACATAACTGGAAGTCCTATTACTTCGACAATAAATGTTACCCCGGTTTTGGGGACCTGTTCAGGGCTACCACAAAGCTTCACAATTACTGTCAATCCCACTCCTTCAGTTAACGATCCATCAGATCAAATCATGTGTGGAGGAATACCAACAGCGGCAATTAATTTTACTGGTTCGGCTGCTACCTCATACAATTGGCTAAACTCGAATCCATCAATAGGCCTTGCAGCAAGTGGCACTGGAAATATTGGGTCATTTATCACAATAAATTCAAGTGGAGTTACCCAAACAGCAAATGTTGTAGTTACACCTATGAACGGGACTTGTCCAGGACCCACCCAAACATTTACCATTACAGTCAATTCAAATCCTACCGTAACAGATCCTGCTGATGTATTAATTTGTGCAGGGTTATCAACTTCAGCGATTAATTTCTCGGGGATTGGTGCTACTTCATATAATTGGACCAATACAAATCCAGCAATTGGATTAGCATCATCTGGTACAGGGGATATTCCTAGTTTTACGGCAGCTAATTTGACGACTTTGCCCATTACCGCTAACGTCACTGTTACACCAACTAACCCAAGCTGTACTGGCACTTCACAAACTTTTACCATAACAGTAAATCCTCGACCCAACGTATTAATCACAGGAGTTAATAATATATGCAATGGGGCAAGCACTACTTTGACAGCTACAGGTGGAGGAACTTATGCCTGGAGCAATAGCTCTACTAATCCTTCAATTACAGTTTCACCATCTACGACAACAAGCTATACAGCTACAGTTACAAATTCTTATACTTGCAATACTAATGTAAGTACAACAGTTTCAGTAACAAATTGCAATGACTGTAACATTTCAAGCCCATTAGCAACGCCCACATGTACTTCCCCAAGCTGCTCTGGAAGCCCAGCTGGAGACTATTTTTTAGTTATAACCTTTGATCATAATGGTACTGGTACCTCAGGTGTAGATATTTATGTTGGAGGAACATTGATGGCAGATAATGTAAGTTATACAGGTGCTGGCAGCTCTACTATTTGTATAAATAATTCAAGCTTGTTAGCAAATAGCGAATCGAATTTACAAGTTGTTATTACCGATTCTGATAGTACAGCTCCTACAGCACTAACCCCATTATCACCAGGTTGTAATGGATGCTTATCTAATAATTCTGGTTTAATCATTAATGAGATTTCAAATGGAGCATCTGGAAACCAAGATTGGTTTGAATTGTTGGTAGGTGGACAAACCATGTTAAACATAAATGGATGGGTCTTGAATGACAACTCAGGTAGTTTTAATGGTAGCGGTGTGAGCGCAGGATATTTGTTTTTTAATCTTGCTGCAGACCCAGCTTGTAGTGCACTTTCATCAATACCACCAGGTTCATTGATAGTAGTTTATAATGGAGATGTAGGTGGAAAAGATCCAAGTATTGCTGCTGACGATCCTTATGATACTAATGCAGATGGAGTTTACATAATTCCAAGTACTAGCATTTGTATTGATTGGTGTTCTAATGAAGCGATACCATGTGTTGCACCAAATATTTTAAATACGAGTTTATGGCAAACAAGAATAGGTATAGCAAATTCAGCTGATGCGGCACAAACGATAAGCCCATCGGGCACATTTTTTAGCGGATTAAGTTGGTCAACTGTTGGAAATACTACATCTCCAGCAGGGAGTGTACATTTTGGATCTGCGTCTAACTCTTATCAGTTTGGATGTGGATCCTATAACCTTCTTGCTAATTATAGTACAACAGCCTTGCCATCATCAGGTTCTCCTGGCATGGCTAACAACGCAAATAACACAAATCTAATCACACAATTATCCTCTGATAATGTATGTTATAGCTGTATAACTTTTAATGATCCACCTGCAAATCCCACAGTAGATGCTGGTACATATTCTAATGTTTGTATAAATGCTGTTCCATTTTTATTAAGTGGAACACCATCAGGTGGAATTTTTTCTGGCAGTGGTGTTACTGGTTCAAGCTTTGATCCAAATATTGCTGGAGCTGGATCCCATATAATAACATATACATATACGACACCTTTGGGGTGTGTCATAACTGATGTCACTACAATAAATGTAGATCAACTTCCAACATTAAACTGTCCTTCATCTACAGTATTATCTTGTAATGAGTCTTTGCCTGCTGGCATGAATTCTGTTGCTAACTTCAATCTATTGCCTGGGGCTTCAACGAATGCGTCATCGATTTCTTATAGTGATTCAAGTCCTTCAATTTCTGGTTGTACTGAAACTACGGTAAGAACTTATTCGGGAACTCTACTAACTTGTCAAAATACTTGTACCCAGAATCTAATCAGAACGGTTGACACCCAAAACCCAACAGCCAGCAATCCAA
>CAYZQX010000147.1:0-9029 GCA_964480615.1 uncultured Chitinophagales bacterium
ATCAGTGTTGAGAGTCAGTGAATAAGACTAAACCATTCCGCATCCCTATCGCGAAAGGCAAGGTTGTACACAGTAAAAAAATTGGTGATGCAGGATCCTTGTTAGTCATTCATTAATCCTAATTATCAAACCTGTCATCAATATATTATAGCTACTATTTATATTGTAATGAACGATGATTTTTTAGTGCATTAAGTATGATGTAAAACTTTTTCATAAATAAGCAAACAACCTTTGAGAATTATAAGAAGATACATTGAACTTTTTTATCCATGTTGTTAATGGATGATAGAAAATTTAACCACTTCGCCTGATAATGTTGGTTGTGCAAAATAGATGCCCGCTGGCATGTCTACTAGTAAAATTTTATTATAGCCTGGCGATACGTTAATGCTTTTGATAAGACTGCCCCATTGGTTAATAATGTTTACTTGTGAGGTAGTGTAATTGGATAATAACACATTAAGTGTATTATTGCTACAAAACAATTGAACAAGGGAGGTATTAATGGGCTGTCCGGTGCCGGATATTTCGTCTGAATTACTGACATAACCCAATGGTTGGGCGCAAGCCATAATAAAATTTTCAGGTTCACCAAAACCGTCATTATCACTATCGAGATACCAGGTTAGCTCTCCAACTCCATTACACACCCCGCATATATCTTCTAATGATGGTCCACCACATACAGATTCGCAATCATAGAAGTTGTAATAGCAGTCGTCATCTATATCTGTGTTATTAGCTATATAATTAGTAGGTTGATCACAAGCTGTTAAAGAATTGTTAGGTGTACCTAGCCCATCACCATCGCCATCAAAATACCAAATTGTGGGTCCCAAGCCATTGCATATTCCACAGGCATCCACTTGAGCATTTCCATTGCACACTCCTTCACAGTCCACCACACCTATACAACCATCCGTATTATTTTCAGAACCAATAGAGGGTAATAATGGAATAAACTCACCAGTACCATTAGGATACCTTCCATAACTATTTATACTATCCTGAGGAGGAAAACTTGTTGAATCGGTTATATGCAGTAGTTCATCAGAAAGATATATGGATTCACCATCGGCATCTAATTTAAAATTAGTATGTGTATCGCCTTGTGAGGGATCGCTATCAGTCCATAAGACTAAATAATCGTGAGCTGCTAGTGTAATAGCGGGTACACGCCATTTATGAGTTTCATCCGATCTGTCGCTGATAAAAAATCCTAATAGTGAAACATCAAAATCATTTGTATTGTACAATTCCAACCAATCGTCATATTCACCATATTCATCCATGATGCTTCCATTATTTGCCATAAACTCATTGATTACAACCCCTGATTTAACAGGTATAGTATGATAGGTATGAGCGGCTGACTTGGGTTCGAAAATACCTGCATTGTTATTTTCAGCATATATGTAATAAGCCATATCGCTAATGCTTAGCGGAATAATATTGCCATATATGCCATCACCAGCTAATAAATCATTGTGCTGGCCATCGTCGTATAGCTGTATGCTGTTATAAGTTTCCCACACATTATCTTTAAAAAATATAAATGCCTCTGTCGCATTACTTATCTCCACTTGCATGGGGAAAGAGGTGTTGGGATCTTGTTCTGTAGGATTGTCATTAAGGATTGAAATAGTAGGTTGGATATAAGAAAACTCTGGAAGTTGGGATATGAACTGTGACCTATTATTCATAAGTTCGCTAATTCCGATTATCCCATTGCTGGTAATGTTAATATTATTTGTAAAATCATTATTAGAATAAAATTTATTGACATCCTCAATTACAGCATTATAAATTGTGGATTGAAGTGAATCAATTCGCGATAAATAATTATTGTTTAGTATATGATTTTGTAAAATTGTCTTGTAATGGGCAACATACATTTTTCGATATCGCGGATTAGAGAGTACTAGGTTAAGCGCAGGAAAATTAGTATTAGTTGATTGATAGAATGGATCAAATTGCTGTAATTGCAATGTATTGAGCTGAGTACCTGGTCCAGGGCCACCGCCATTTAGATTTCTAAACACACCAAAGACTTCATTTAAATCCCAAGGCATGATGTGAAACTGATCCCTAGGGTCTTGATAGGCATAGTAGTTATTAGAATTATTGATTGGGCTATCGAGATTTACCAATAGATTATCCAGAGCAGCTAACCATAACCAACGATCAATATTCAATACTTTTTCGACTTGATTGAATTGGTTATTGAGTGTGTCGCATAAGTCTCTGATCTTAGACCATCCATAATCTGATTTTAACTCATACCTATTTATATAACAAGTCGTATCATTTCCAAGATAGTTAAATAACGCAGGTGCAAGATTGCTACAGCCTGGTACAGGTTGTTGTGGGCCAAATGGTAATGCACTCTTAACTAATGTTCCATTGTCTTCATAATAGTTAGCATAACAAAAGTCTTTAGTAATCCCCTGTATTGTTGTATAAAGCCCGTGGTAGTTGCCATCAATATATACGCGTGCATAGCCTGCTTTAGGTGCAGTCATATAATTACCTGCAAGCTCGTAACCAAATGTTTCTCTCGTAAAGCTGGGATCTTTGAAGCCATTATTGAGCTTAAATATGGAATACCCTTCGATGTCTTGATTTGATATAATATAATCGAGTTCCACAGTAAAGGGATTTTTTGCATTATTGGCTTGATAGGAACTATTGCCTTTATATTTAATTCCCACACTATCATACACAGTCCCATTAATAGTCATCGTGCACAATACTTTATCATCAAGGTCTGCAGTAATATAGCCATCCAAGATCATATCCCAGTTCGGATCAAAAAAGTGAATATCGATTGTGTTGACCGTATCATTGCTAAATAAAGATTGTGCAATTGATGGCGTTGGACCAACTAATGAAAATAAGAATAGGAAGGTGTACAATAGCCAGTTAGATCCTCCTAATGGGGTATAGCAAAACTTGTAAGTAAAGAGGTAAGCTCTCTTGTAGCAAAGAGTTTTCAATTGTAGGTGCATAATAAAGTGCCAAAATAACAATAATTGAATAAAGCAATTGAAGTTATACACCCACTGCAATACAAGAGCATGGACTTGAAACGAAAAATCAAACGAAAGAGTAGTTTCTTTGCCCTAAACAAAGTACAACCGAAAGCCCCTCTTCACCCATCAATTCTTAGCTCACTAATTTACGGTAGGCTTTGGAGTAGTGCTTAGATTGTTATTATTAAAGAGATTTTGAAGTATTTTTTTTGACTCATTATCATCACTTATTTTATCAAAAATGGCTTTGGCATTTTCCAGCTCTCCTTTTTGTGAGTAATACTTAAAGAGGGCGATCTTGGCATCATCATGCTTGGGATTGAGCCGCAATACTTCCTTAAGCACAACTACAGCTTCCTCCATTTTTTGATTGCCAGCTAAGACTTGTGCTTGGCTAAAAAGAATTTTGAAATTATAGGGTGTTATCTTTACAGCTTCTGCTAAGAGTTGTTCAGCTTTTGCTGTTTCTTTTTTATTAAAATAGGCGATTCCTTCGAACCATACGATGGGATTACCGATAGGATCTAAATTATAAAAAGGGCTAATCGCATGGTGGCAATTTTCAATCACCTTATCCCATTGTTTTTTGCTATTGCTTGCAATAATGATTCGCGAATATTCCTCTCCTTTCCATCTATAATAACCTGTGGCGATCATGGTAAAGGCGATAGCCGAAATGGTAAGTTTTAGAACTAGGTGAGGAATGGTGATCTTTAATTTATTGTCAACTGCTGAATGAGTATGGGCGACGATGAGACCTAGTAAAATGCCTAAGTAGATATTGTGCTCCACCCTTTCCTTGGGGAAATCAAAAAATGAAATGACTAAGTAGCCTATAAAAATGCTAGTGGCTATGGCTACTAGATTTTTTCGCGATGGATCAGTATAATGGATAGCCCTCAAGCTGTAGCCTAAGGTGAATAATACAAATCCCAGATATAGCATAAGACCTATTATGCCAAGTTCACAAAGTATCCATAGGAAGTCATTATGTGGCCTTACAAATGAAATATATTCTGTTTCAGCACGCTTCAATCCCTCTATGCCATTTTCAGGCAAAAATATTTTCCAATTCCCAATCCCCACTCCATTCACAAAATATTTCTTCACCATTGGAATACTCTTGTCCCACATAGCTACACGTTCCATGGCTGATTTACTCTTAGAGAAAGAAGTTATATCCAAATTGTTTTTTAGGGTATAAAAGCTCCCAGAAAAATATACAATACTCGATAGGCTCACCATCAAGATAAGTGTAGCTAATAGAATTGATTTAGTATAATTTTTTAGTAAACTAATTACGATGCTCGAATTGGTAATGGTGAAATAGATTGCTGCAGCGATGATGCCTAAAAAAACAGCCCTTGTTTGTAATACAACAATGGCTATGAGTCCAGCCGTGAGTGTGGCCACTGCTAAATATTTCCATCTTTTAGATAGGTAAGGCAATAGTGATAAGCTAATACCACCGAGCAAAAAACTCAGACTTGCGCATAAGTTTTTATGCGATGAATAACCTACGATCTCATATACATTACCATATTTGTTTTCAGGGGATAACGCCCATGCTATGATTATCCCTAGTAAGTAAAAAACACCCACACTACATATAGCCACTAAGATTTTATAAAACTTATTATTGTCGCCTTGTGGAAGAATAAAATATTTAGTGGTGTAAAAAGAAAATCCTAGCAATAATGGTTTTTGTGCTTCAAAAATTGCTTCGGGTATGTTGTTGCTCCAAGATATAGACAGCAAGTTCCATAGCAGATATCCTATGAGTAAAAAATCAATAAAACCCAGACGCCACTGCGGTGGATGAAATTTATTTTTTAGGAGTATCCAACTACCCATCAATATGGCAATACTTGTATAGGTAAAGCGTGGACTGAGATTCTGGTCAAGCGGGAGCTTGCTATAAGAAAAGCTTCCGAGAATCAAAAAAAGTAATAGCCAAATGTATGCTAAACTATTAAATTTTTCAGCAGACTCTAAGTTCATTTTTTGGTCACTTATAGGGTGTTGAGGCATGGTTTAAAAAAATCTAGCTAATTTGGCATTGTGAATAAAGAAGCAAAGTTAGCAAACTACCCTGAAATAGTCAGTGCAGTAATGAGGCCTATCGTCTATTATGACATTTTTGACTATCCACTCACGCTAGAAGAGGTGGTTAAGTATGCGGCCTTGCCACTTACTGTGGAGGTGGTGAGTCAGGTGCTTGCTGAGATGCAGAGGGATTCGATTGTAAAATATTATGAAGGCTATTATTCCATAGCTGAAAATAGCAAGCTGATAGATCGCCGTAAAGAGGGAAATCGCATGGCAGCTATGATGATGCCAAAGGCTGAAAAATGGGCTAAATTCGTTTCTTCCTTTCCCTATGTAAAAGCGGTGTTTTTCAGTGGCTCGCTCTCTAAAAATTTTATCACACCTGATGGCGATGTGGACTATTTTATCATCGCACAAGAAGGGCGATTGTGGATATGCAGGACCTTGCTCATTCTATTCAAAAAAATATTCCTTTTCAATAATAAAAAATATTTCTGTGTCAATTATTTTATTGGGGAATCAAATTTAACTATTGAGGAAAAAAATATTTTTACAGCTACTGAATGTGCTACGATGATTCCTGTGAATGGCAATGGCGAAGTCAATAGGTTTTATGAGTCTAATGAATGGGTTTGCAATTATTATCCTTCCATACCAGTAAAGACCCCTAAGGATAATCTCAATCACAATCCCATCAGGACAGCTGTTGAATGGTTATTGAATGGTAGGATAGGGGAGCTCTTAGAACGCCGATTTATGAACTATACCATCAAGCATTGGAATAAGAAATTTAACCACTTGAGCAAGGCGGAATTGGAAATCGCTTTTAAATCATCGTCTAATGTATCAAAACACCATCCCAATAATTTTCAAAAAAGAGTGATAGAAGCATATAAGAAAAGGGCAACCGAGCTCTACAAAAACCACCATATAGAATTGCCTAGTGTATGAGCAAGCTATTATTTACGCACAGCTATTTTTATCGCTTTGATCCTAAGCAGTGGGCTAATGCGATGCCCTATCCTCCTTATGGTACCATATATGCAGCATCCTATATGCGCGCACATGGTTATCAGGTAAGCCTATTTGATACTTGTTTGGTGCAAGATCAAAAAGAGATAATCCCTGTAATAGAAGCCGAAAAGCCCGAATACTTAATCCTATATGACGATGGGTTTAATTACCTTACCAAGATGTGTCTTACCAGGATGCGTGAGGCAGCTTTTGATATGGCAATGATCGCTAAGCAGTATGGATGCAAAGTGATTGTATCGAGTTCTGATAGTACAGATCATGCGGAATTGTATTTAGCACATGGTGCTGATTACGTGCTCATAGGCGAAGCAGAACTTACCTTGCTAGAGTTAGTAGAGGCGCTGAATAATGGCCATTCAGTGGCTAACTTATTGGGCATAGCCTATACCCTTAACGGTGCGCTGCAACTGAATCCAAAGCGTCCTGTGATTAAAGAGCTCGACCTGTTAGGTACACCAGCATGGGATCTGATCGATATTCCAGCTTATAAGCAAATATGGATGGATGCACACGGCTATTTTGGGCTGAATATTGCCACTACTAGAGGCTGTCCTTATAAGTGCAACTGGTGCGCCAAGCCCATCTATGGCAATCGCTACAATAGTCGATCACCACAAGCAGTTGTGAGCGAAATAAAGATGCTTGTCTCAAACTTTGGTGCCGAGTATTTATGGGTTTGTGATGATATATTTGGGTTAAAACCTGGCTGGGTACAAGCATTCAGAGATGAATTGCGGAAGAATGACTTAGTGATCAAATACAAGATACAAAGCAGGGTTGATCTATTGCTCGAAGGAGATAACATCGATGCCCTTGCTGAATCAGGACTCCACGAAGTATGGGTAGGTGCTGAAAGTGGCAGCCAAAAAATACTCGATGCTATGGACAAGGGCACACAGGTAAATGAGATTTACAACGCTACTAAATTATTGCAATCCAAAGGGATAAGAGTGGCTTTTTTCCTACAGTTTGGCTACTTGGGTGAGGAGATGGACGATATTCAAAAAACTGTCGATATGCTCTTAGAATTAATGCCCGATGATATAGGTGTTTCAGTATCCTATCCATTGCCTGGCACCAAGTTTTATGAAAAAGTCAAAGATGATTTAATGGCTAAATCTAATTGGGTGGATTCCGATGATTTGGATATGATGTACAAGGCTAATTATAGTCGAAGATTTTATAAGAGATTGCATCGCTATATTCATAAAATGTACCGTGGCAAGCAGGCTATCCTAAGAGCCAAGCAGCTCGCAAAAAAACCCAATGATTTTCGCAGAAGTGATGTGTATAAGCTCTTATCCTTAGGGTATTATGTGCCAGGAGCAATAATTGACAAGTGGCGGCTTAATAGGCTTGCGCAAGTGGTCCAATAAAATAGGAATGACAGAATCACACAGCTCATTGCACACCCTGCACATTCAGGTTTCTTTTATATCTTTGTGGATAGCGAAACTTAAGCGATTAAAAACCTAAGTTCGCTATCCAAATTAAAAATATTAATAATTGACTCTACATTATGATAGAATTAGGAAAATATAATGAAATGATCGTATTGCGATCTACTTCTATAGGACTGTATTTAGGCGATGGTGAAACTGCTGAAATTTTATTGCCTAATAATGTAGTACCTAAAGATTACGAGATAGGCAAACCCATAACCGTATTCCTGTACAAGGATTCCGAAGATCGGGTCATAGCCACCACTAAGCATCCTAAGTTAACACTCAATCAGTTTGCTTACTTGTCTATTAAGGATGTCAATAAAGCAGGTGCATTTGCCGATTGGGGATTAGAAAAAGACTTGATGATTCCCTATCAGCAGCAGCGGCTGCCCTTAGTTAAAGGGGAGAGCCATGTCGTATGCCTGTACTTAGACTTGCTAACCCAGCGCTTAGCGGGATCCACTAAGATCAATCGTTTTTTAAACAATGATTCTAATACCCTTACGCACAATGAAGAGGTGGAACTGCTCATATTTGAAAAAACAAATTTGGGATACAAAGCCATCATCAATCAAAAATACTATGGCCTATTATACCACAATGAAATATTTCAACCCATTGACATAGGTCTTACCATTAATGGATATATTAAGAAGCTCAGATCGGATGGTGCGATAGATCTAACCTTGAATCAAGTGGGCTTAGAGTATTTAGAATCCAATGCGCAGTTAATAATGGATTATATGAAAAAAAATGGCGGATTTATAAAGCTCACTGATAAGTCTGATGCGAATGAAATTGTAGCACTGTTGCAAATGAGTAAAAAATCATTTAAGCGATCCTTAGGGATATTGTATAAGCAACGATTAGTAAGACTGGAATTAGATGGCACCTATTTAATAGGGGAGGGGGAATAGTTTGATACTCCATAATGCTTGTATAATTAACACTTGAGCAGCTTATCACCATGCACTAATAAGAGCTTTTGATATTAGCAGTTTCTCTGATGATCTAATTCGTATAGACTGTGCAATAGCAGCACATTTAAAAATTTTGATTGCTGCAAATTCGGATCAAGATGCCAATTATAGAATAGGTTTATAAATTTAATAAAAGCAATTTGGGCGATGCCTCCGGCCCGGGCTATTTGCTACAAGTCCTCGCTCGTGCCTCGCTGTGGGCTTTTCGCGTCTATCCCTATCGCGAAAAACCAGACTTTGCACTAGCTGAAGTTTGACTATTAGTGGTTAATTGACTAAAGTTTAGCAAGCAGATTGCCCACTGAAAATAAATTCTAAAGCCCATTAAGTATTTATAGGATGATCATTTTATATAAATATTTAGGCGCAGTTGTAAGTTAGAGATTGAATTGTGCTATGCTATGATAGAAACAACAAGCATGATATAAAATTAAACCCTAACCCCGACAGATAATTACGGAATAGATATGTTTAGACTCTCAAGG
>CAYZQX010000148.1:0-8978 GCA_964480615.1 uncultured Chitinophagales bacterium
TTTTGCCATTTTCACTTGGTTTTTTTTGTCAAGCTATTTTAGGCATGCACATGTCATAAATCGAAAATCGTGAATCGTAAATCGGTTAAAGCGATAGGGATAGGAGGGGTTTGTGCTGGGGTGGCGGGCTTTCAATAGCTTGAAATTAATAAAGCCGAAAGCCGGCCACCCCAGTACCGAAGCGTAAGCGCAGCCCCAAATCAAGCGAAAGCGCAGATTCTTTTTGACTTATAAAAAAATGAATCGAAAGTTATAGCCCGGGCCTATCCCTGAGCTCTGATGAAGGGTAGGCATCGCCCATTTTTTTTATTTGTTGTCATTAAAAAATGAGCTTACGGGGCTGAAGCACAAATATTTATAAATAGGTGCTTTTATAAGTCATTATGGCGAAACAGTACTTTGTTACGACGCAAACTCAAATAACCATTTATTTTGAAGCCTATTATTCTGGTTGGGTTAGGTTTTTCTTGATTTTGATGCACACTGTTTTGAAGTGGGGCTCATAAGAAAGTTGAAATAGGCAATAGAAGGGTTAATACAAATAATAAATTAGCCTGAATGCTCCTAAATTCTTCAGAAATTGTAAAACGGGATTGAGATTAGATTGATTGAATAGTCAAAAAATATTCCAAAAAGGAAAAGAAAATTCGGATTATTTAAGTTTTATTGCTTTTTAATATGTTAAATATTAATTTTTTTTATTTTTTTTTATTGGACAGGATTCTAATGTGATCCATATAATTTTTTCATATATAATATACTGCAAATCAATAATATGCAAATATTATAGAATAAAATAGCAAGCTAGAAAGGAGGGAAAATCTTCCCAAAAAGCTTTAAAATATAAATAAAAACATAGAAAATGACACATAATGCCGTATAAATTCTCAATAAAATCGCAATAAATAAAAATAATCAGTTTGTGAAATTAAAAATGGTTGTATATTTATGCCATCAAATTGGGAAATGGGAAATTCTTTGCCTCGGCTAACGCGCATTAGAGCGTGTTACTTATTGGGTATATTAGTCAGTTAAAAGGCTATGCTACGTGTTAGAACGTGGCATGGCCTTTTTTTATTGCCCATTCTCTAATTTATGTTATTTGAACTGAAAATTTAATCAAATTCAAAATCATAATTATGGGAAAAAAATCACAATTCTCACCTCATAAGTTATTTGTACTTGTGTGGGTTTCGCTATTGCTAGTGTGGTCGCAACTATGTTCGCAGGTATCCCTTAACCTAAATCCTTCAGGTTATGGCTATACTTTTTCTAGTTCTTCTGGCACCTATACACCCTTGACAGGTGGTACGGTTTTTCAGTCAGGAGCTACACTAAACACGGATGCCAATTCGGCAGGTATTGCTCTTCCTTGGGTATTTTACTATAATGGTATTCCCGAGAGCACTATATTCATCAACAACAATGGATATATAACTTTCAACATTGCACAAACAACTGCAAGTAATACACTTCCATTATCGACTACAACTACTTCAGGATATGATGGTGCAATTGCTGGATTAGCGAATAATCTAGTAGCAGCTGCTACTGGAACACCAGAAATTAGTTATGGTACTAATGCCACTGGTGATTTTGTCATTCAGTATCAAGATCTGGCAGTAAATCTTTTTACTTCTACAAGAATCACATTTCAAATCCTTTTAAAGGCCGATAAAAAAACAATCCAAATTATTTATGGCCCTAATAATACTGGCCAGGCTTCTGTAAGTGGATCTCAGGTTGGGATAAGAGGAACTTGTGATGAGGATTGGAATAATCGCTCACTTGCATCAGGTGGTAATTGGAATACCAGTGGCGGTGCTGCAGGTACCGCTAATACAAATACGATGACATGGACGGCTGCCTCAACCCTTCCTGTATCAGGACTTACCTTTCAATGGTCTCCTACAACCTATGTTCCTACTTATCGCCCTAATGCGATTGGCACTAATGAGGAATTTGACACTTGGGTGAATGGGGCTGGGCCTAACAATATTCCTTCCATCTATTGGGGAACCAATGGTTATGGAAATGCCTCTTGGCAAGTAGATAATTGTCCTAGTACGACCACTACTACTGGATGGGGTTCAGGAACTTTAGGAGTTTATACCCCAGTGGATTATGCCTCTTCAGCAACTGGTCATTCTGCTAGATTTCATGCATATAATGCCAATTCGCCACAAGTTGGATATTTAGATTACTATGTAGATCTAAGTGGTTGTGGAACGGATAATCGTAGGGTCAGCTTTTATACTAGATATGCTTCAGGTACAGCAAATCTTCAAGTGTACTTGTCAACTGACGGTGGTGCAACATTTACATTACAAACAATGTCACCAGCATTTAGTTCTGGTGCGGCTTGGGTCTCAAGATATGTGGACTTAGGATCTGTAACCTCAACAACTTGTATAATTAGATTCAAAGCCACTTCAGATTTTGGAGCCAATGATATTGGATTAGATCATGTTAATATTAGTACAACAGGTGGTACTCCTACAACATATACTGTTACCCCAAGTACAGGTTTGATTTGTGGAACAGGATCGGTAACATTAGATGCAGCACCAGTAGGAGGAACAGGTCCATATACTTATACTTGGTCACCTTCAACTGGGTTGAACACTACATCAGGAGCTACAGTAATAGCCTCACCTACCACCACAACTACTTATACTGTAACTGGATTCGATCAGGGCAATTGCACCACAAGTACAGCTACTGCAACAATAACAGCTAGCCAAACGCCAAAAATATTTTCGGTCACTGCAACGCCTTCCACAATATGTAATGGTGGTACAAGTGTACTAAATGGTATAGTATCTAACAATACAACACAAACATTTGCTGCCAGTACTGGAGCAACTTTAGCTTCTATGACAGGAGCCACACAAGTTATTGGTAGCAGTGTTGATGATGCTCCAACCGCATCACCTGCAAGTATTGGTTTCACATTTACTTTTAATGGGGTTGATTATACCCAGTATTCGGTATCACCTGATGGTTGGATTTTATTAGGGGGAGCTACTGCAGTGAGTGATTTTAGTAATACGGGAAATGAATCAACTAACATCCCAAAGATATTTCCATATTGGGATGACTTAGCTACTGGCACAACAGGTAATGTGCAAACTTTAGTTCAAGGAACAGCACCAAATCGCGTGTTTATAGTTCAGTGGTTTGTTACAATACCCCGAAATACTACGGGCGCAGCAAATTCAACTTTTCAAGCCTTGCTTTATGAAAGCACAGGGGTAATTGAGTTTATATATGGTACAATGGGTTCTGGTGGTATGAGTGCTTCAGTAGGTACAACGTCTAATGCAACCACTTATAATAGTATTACTGTTTCCACTAATACAAATAGCACCACTACTATAAATGATACAAATGCAGGACAACCAACTAGTGGTACTAAATATACATTTTCTCCTTCTTCAAGTGGTTATACTTATGCTTGGACTCCAAGTGCTGGGCTTGTACCAGATGCAATTAGTCCTACCGTAACTACACCAGCATTAACTGCGGATCAAACATATACGCTTACAGCAACTGACGCAAATTCTTGTACTTTTACAAAGGACGTAACTGTCACTGTAGGGGCAGCATTAGGAGTGACTGTTAATAGTCTTACAAGATGTTCAGCTGACCCCACAACAAGCACATTAACTGCTGTGCCAACAGGTGGAGGATCGCCTTATACTTACACTTGGTCTCCTACAACTGATTTATATACCGATGCAGCAGGTACAGTGCCCTATACTGGTATTCCATTAAGTGCCCCAGTAATCTATACGAAAGCAACGAGTACTACGACCTATGTCGTGACATTAAATGATAATTGTGGTAGTAGTGCAACAGCTAATTCATTAGTTACTTTAAATAGCTCTCCTACTGCATCCGCAGGCAGTAATAGTCCAGTATGTATAGGAAGTACGCTTAACTTATTGGGTACTACGGATATAGGTACAGTTTTTTCTTGGACAGGACCTAATGCGTTCACATCTACAGATCAAAACCCATCTATTAGTTCAGTTAGTACTTTAGCAGCAGGGAATTATGTTTTTACTGCAACAGCAGGAACCTGTTCATCTAGTTCAACAGTGAATGTTGTTGTAAATTCTGGCCCAGCCTTACATACCGTTGTCGCAGTTCCTAACTCTATTTGCGAAGGTGCAAGTTCGGTGCTTACTGTAAGTCCAGCATCATTAACTTATTGTCAGTCCACTCATGCAACTGGTTGCTCAGGTGACAATATGACGTCAATAACCCTCAATACATTAAATAATTCAACTTCAGCTTGTGGCCTTTCGGGCAGCACTCCTCCTAGATACTTGTATCAAACAGGACCAGGAGCCCCAACCACCACTCTATCAGCAACAGGTGGTTCTTATACCTTAACCATTTCTTTTGGAACAGACAATAATCAATATTTTGGTGCTTGGATTGATTATAACCAAGATGGGTTACTTACTGCTTCTGAGTTCTTAGGTGCTTCAACTAATGCAGGAAGTGGAGGCACCACCTCTATTAGTTTTACCGTACCTGTCGGTGCATTAAATGGCCTTACTAGATTGCGCATAGTAGGCGGTAATGACAGCGCAGTAACAGCAGGTCAAGCATGTGGCGCGTCCTCTTCAGCATGGGGAGAAACGTTGGATTTTGATGTTACAATTATTGATGGTACTGTACCATACACCTATTTGTGGGATGACCCTATGGCATCAACAACTAGTTCCACAACTGTTACACCAACTGCAACTGGTGCTAATGTTTACAATGTTATTGTCACTGCATCTAATGGATGTTTTACATCTATTCCAGTTACGGTAACCGTAAATCCATTACCTACAGTAACATGTGGAGGTCCTTATGGCCCATATTGTTTAAGTGACGCTGATGTGACTTTAGTGGGTTCACCTGCTGGAGGAACATGGACAGGTCCTGGAATCACTACAAGTCCTACATTTAGCCCCGCTGCTGCTGGGGTAGGTACCAATCATGTTTTAACTTATACCTATACTGATAGCAATGGATGTACGAATACTTGTACAACAGTAATAGAAGTGCTCGCATTACCAACTGCAACAATTTCTTATGCTGGGTCTCCATTCTGCCCAGTTGGTACTGCTCCTGTTACACAAACAGGACAAATAGGCGGTACTTATTCTGCCACTGGCGGATTA
The DNA here is from genome assembly GCA_964480615.1 of uncultured Chitinophagales bacterium. Lineage (GTDB taxonomy): Bacteria > Bacteroidota > Bacteroidia > Chitinophagales > UBA2359 > CAYZQX01. The sequence goes on from CAYZQX010000148.1 coordinate 5,187, forward strand.
GTTGTTAGTAGTACTACAGGTGAGATTGATCTTGTAGCAAGTGCTGGAAGTTCTGGAACTGTTACATATACATTTAGTGATGGCACCTGTTCTAATACGGCAACAGCTACAGTAACTGTTCATCCTGTTACAGTAGTAACATGTGGAGGTCCTTATGGCCCATTGTGTACTGCTGATGCGGCTATAACTTTGACAGGTAGCCCACTTACTGGTACCTGGTCAGGTACTGGCGTTACCGATAATGCTGATGGAACTGCAAGTTTTGATCCATTGACAGCTCAACCTGGCACTCATACAGTTACCTATACTGTAGTGGATGACAATAGTTGTACAGTCACTTGTACTGAAGCGATTACTGTAGTTGCATCACCAACCGCAACTATAGCCTATACAGGCTCTCCTTATTGTGCTACTGGTACAGCAACAGTTACATTGACAGGTACAACAGGCGGAACCTATTCTTCAACTGCTGGTTTGGTAATTGATGCTACTACGGGTGATATAGATTTAGCTACAAGTACTTCTGGTACCTATACTGTCACTTATAGTTTTGGGGCAAGTGGATGCAATGGCACAACAACTACTACAGTTACAATTAATGCTTTGCCAATTGTAAGTGCAGGTGGTCCCTATACCACCACTTTATGTAATTCAGTTGGAGCGTCTATTACGCTTTCAGGAACACCATTGCCTGCTGCAGGTGAAACGGCAGTATGGACTGGTTCAGGAATTACGGATAATGGAAATGGTACAGCGATATTTAGTGCTAGTGGATTAGCTGCAGGAAGTTATACATTAACTTATACATTTACTGATAGTAATGGTTGCATTGCTAATTCTACTGTTGCAATTGAGGTAATCAATTGTGGTGTTGCTGACAATGGAGGAACTGGTATTGGTGATCCTTGCTATTGTAATAATGATGCAACAACCCTATCTGATGGAACTTTCTGGGAGGTTGTTTTTGTATGGAATGATCTAAATTCTAATGGAGTTCTAGAAGTTGGGGAAGATTCACCTATGGGGCAAATATGGACTGTTTCCGCTCAGACAGGGGCAATAGGTGTAACAGCAGGAACATCAACACTTAGCTACGGAAATATCCCTACATCGCCAACAACTTTTAGTGGAGTAAATGGGTACTTTATTGTGTTTAGTCATACGGATGCTACAGGATATACAATGACAGTTGAAGGGCCTAATGTACCAGGTACACCAGGCAATGTGTTTGTTTCTCAATCAGCGACTTGTAATTATCCAAACCCTTCATTGCCACTTAATACTACCTATTGTTTAACTGATCCATCATTTACACTTATGGGTACTGAGCCTAATGGTGCTAATACTTCATTAACTCCATATTCTGGTACAGGTGTAACTGGATCAACCTTCGACCCAGCAGCAGCTGGAGTTGGTGGACCTTATCCTATACAGTATAATTATGATCCTTCAGGGAATGGCAATAATCAGTGTTTACAACCTGTAATTAGTAATACAAGTGTTATCAACTGTACTGTATGTGAACCCGACAATGGGACACCTGCTATAGGTAATTAATTTGTAATTCAAATTATTAAAAGTTTTTAGTATTGAATTCAAGAGTGATTAATTTGTTTGAATAACTCAAATGAATTGTCATTCCAATAAATCAAAAATTAATTCGAATGAGATATTTATTTAAATATAAAATGATCATTGGTATTCTATTGCTTCTAGTCTCATACATGGGATTGAGGAGTCAATGTATAGCAACTGATTATGTTCAAGCAGGAGAGAGTATAACGGTAGTAACTTCTGGTAATAACACCAGTTATACGACCACATATTATCTTGTTGGTCCTGCACCATCAACTACTGTACTAGATATGAATAGTACAGGTGTATTTACAGTTCCTTTAGCTGCATTAGCTGGGGAAACCTATCAAGTGCATATTTTGAATTATAATCCCTTGGATGCACCTGACCCTATTCCTGCAATAGGTGAAGATGTTACTACAATTGGTAGTATTGATCCAGGTTGTTATAATTCTACCGATTTTCTAACAGAGGCTATATGCTTTATAGTTAAGGAGTGTTTAGATTCTCGTAACCTTTGTTCTGGAGATGCGCTTACTGTATTGAGTACAGGAACGAATACGGCCTATACCACTTTGTTCCAGATGGTTGACCTAGCAACTAATACAATAGTAAGTGAGAATACAGATGGTGTTTTTACAACCTATATTGCCACTGCTACACCTGGATCCTATGAAATATTGACCCTTAATTATAATCCACTTGATCCACCTATCCCATTGCCTACAGTAGGAGATGATCCTACCACTATAGGATCTACCACTATGGGATGTTATGATCTAAATTATATGACAGAAGTTTTATGCATCAATATGCTTGATTGTCAATGCGTGGTTAGTCTATCTACTTGTGTAGGCCAACCCCTAACCTTCAATTATATTTCAGATAATCCTGCATTTACTACAACTTTTCAATTGGTGGATGCAGCAACTGGGCTAATTGTATCTGAAAATTCCACAGGCGATTTTACAAGCTATATTAGTACTGCCGCCGCTGGGAATTATGAGATGTTGGTTTTGAACTACGATCCCTTAGACCCTCCTGCGCCATTACCTACAGTTGGCGATAATCCAAATATTATTGGTACAACTACAGCAGGAACTTATAGCTTAACATATAGGGAAGATAAAACTTGTATAACATTATTAATTGCACCAACGGCTGCAATAGATCCAACTACAGCTACGGTGTGTATGAATGGTTCAACTACACTTAACCTCACTGGTTCACCAAGTGCTACTGTATCCTACACAACTACTCCTCCAGGTACTAGTTCAACAATAGGTCTGACTAATACTGGAACAGCTACCCTGAATACCAATGCGCTTACGACTACGACTACATATGCTTTAACAAGTGTATCTTATGCAGGATCGCCAGCTTGTCCTACTCCATTGACAGATGCTTCTACAGTAACTGTACTTCCAAATCCTACTGCATCAATCAGCGGTAATAATTCAATATGTGGTGGAACATCCGCTGATGTTACTTTTACTGGTACACCTAATGCAGTGGTGACTTATCAAATTAATGGAGGTGCGAATCAAACTGTAACCTTAGATGATACGGGAACCTTTGTATTGAATTCTGGACCACTAGCAAGTACTACAGTATATACCATAACAAGCGTAACCCTTACTTCTGGTACAACGACCTGTACAGCTACTGTTTTTGGGCTTGTAATCATCAATATAACGCCTCCACCTGCAGCGAGTATTACAGGTTCTGCAACGATCTGTAGTGGAAGTACTGCCACAATCAACTTTGCTGGAACACCGAATTCGATCGTTACTTTTACTGATCAATCCGGAGCGACACAAACAGTTACTTTAAATGCTAGTGGTGCTGGTTCTTTTACAAGTACAGCACTAACTGCTACAACTAATACCTTTACTTTGGTAAGTATCGTAGGAGCTCCACCTTCTAGTTGTCCTGGAACTGCTGTCGGATCAGCAATAGTTACCACTGTTCCTTTGCCTACAGCTGTTGTTGAGGGAGGTGCAATCATTTGTACTGGAGATGTGGCAACTATTACAATTACAGGTACACCAAATGGTACAGTGACCTATAATGTGGATGGAGGAGCATCTACTACTATTGTACTAGATGCAGCAGGACTTGCAACACTAGCTTCTGGATCCTTTACTACTACAACCACGTATAATTTAGTTAGTGTTTTAGGTACAGGAACTCCATTGTGTACAGCTCCATTAACAA
>CAYZQX010000149.1:0-8950 GCA_964480615.1 uncultured Chitinophagales bacterium
AATAATAGAAAGGAGGGGTACCTCCACTTGCACTTACTGTAGCCAATCCATCAGTTCCACCGCAAGCAGCATCCGTACCTGAGATAGATGCTGTGATAGGTGGATTAGGTGTTATCTCTAGAGCTTGACTGAAGTCACATCCTCCCTGTGCAGTAACTGTGATATTATAATTACCGTCAATAAGACCAGTAATGAGGTAATCCGAAGCACCTGCTGGTGCGGTAGCAGAACCAGTTGCCGCCCCTGACCAACTAATGGAATATGGGCCCGATCCATTGAAAAATGAAACGGTAACCTCAGCAACTGTGGAACTATTATTGCACAGTTTATTCACATCAGAGATGACAGCGAAGAATCCATTATTGACCGATACGTTTGCTGACTCGGTTTGTTCACAACCCGTACCATTATCGGTTACAGTTACAGTATAAGCTCCAATTGCCAAGTTGCTTACCGTAGCCCCAGCACCCACATTTGGTGTCCAGCTATATGTATATGGCCCCGTGCCTGTAAGGCCAGTAACGGCCAATGCGCCATTATCTCCACAGTTAGCAGGTGTTTCGCTTAGTGAAAACTCCAAATCGGCAATGTCCACGGTTACTGTGCCAGTAAAATCACAATTACCCGCGTAGTTATAAGCAGTGAATGTGTAGGTAATGGGTGTTCCGATTCCAGATACTGTAGGGGTAAGTGAATTGGGATTGTCAAGCCCTGTAGCTGGTGTCCAAAGATAGGTAGCGGGATCTACAGCCGCGGGGTTATTAACGATGGCAACAAGTTGTGTGCTTCCTGTTGCGCCACATACAGCAGTACCAGCAGGCATCGTTATGTTTGGGATTGGTTCTACATTCAGTACGACTTGTACCCAGTTAGACCAACCGCAACAGTCTGTCCGCACACGGTGTTCAATGGTATAGGGTGAACCAGCAACATTTACTGAAGGGGTGTAGCTTGAGCCAGTAGCATCGGCATTACCATCCCCATTGATATCCCATTCATAGCCTGCTCCTTGTGTTACAGCGTCAAATGTCGCTGACTCCCCTTCACAGATTTGGTAGGTATCAGGTACCAGCGGCACTGGAGGGGCACTAGTACTGATATCCGCTTCAATAGATTGATCCAAAACTATATTTACAAATCCAGTATAAGTATTAGCCCCAAATACGATGTCTTTTCGCCCTATATTGCTGTATTGTGTGGTCACTGCTGCACCATTAGCTGTGGTAGGACTTGCGCCTGATCCGAAATTCCAAGCTGCGCTATTCGGTCCTGTAAAGTCAGCATCTTGATTAATACAAGCGACTCCATTGTAAGTAATGACAGGTTGTCCTGTGAGGTTAAAAGCCACATTGGTTTGTGTGGGGCCGCCGCCACCATCCACATATATGTTTTGGCTCAATCCAGGTGATCCATTTCCTCCTGCACCGCCACTTCCTCCTGCACCGCCAGCGCCGCCATTACCGCCAGTACCACCATCATATACGTTAGCACCTATTCCACCTGCACCACCTGCTCCACCTGAACCCCCAGCACCACCAGCTCCACTGGTTCCAATGGTGCCACCAATGAACTGACAGTCGGTGATATTACCCCCTGAATTAGCTGATACTAGAATTCCGAAGACGCCACCACCGCCGCCACCGCCTGAACCACCCGTTCCTCCTGAGCCGCCGCCTCCTCCGCCGCCGCCGCCACCACCAGGGTCATCAGTAACGCTCGATTGTCCGCCGCCACCGCCGCCGCCACCGCCGCCTTTTCCAGCACCTCCACTAGTCCCTGCGGATCCTGTACCTGGAACAAAATATCCTGCACTATAACCAGCAACACCAAGGCTTCCTGTAGAACCTGCTGTACCTACGGCTCCTGGTACGCCATTCGCACCATTAGATCCGGCATTGTTTTCATCACTTCCAAAACCATCATCAAAAGAAGAATAAGAATTCCCGCCAGCTCCACCAGCACCACCTGGATTTAATCCCGCCTGACCAGCAATTCCACTGTTACTACCTGCGGCACCACCATTGCCACCAGCACCACCCGTATTTCCTACTGGGGAAGTTCCACCTACTCCGCCAATTATGGTATTGGAACCAATTCCGCCATTAGCTCCTGCACCACCTGCAGTTCCTGAAACACCCACAGTACCTGCTAATCCAGGAGAAGCATTGCCCGGCAATGTCCTACAGCGCACTACATTGTAAGCACTACAACCCACCATTCTGATAGCATAAGTACTTACACCGATGGGATTCGCAGCAGTAGCAGCAGGTGCATTGACAGTTGCGAATGTTATGTCTTGTAATCTAAAATTTGAAACACCGTTGAGGTTAACACAAATCAAGGCAGGAGCAGTAGCTATGCCATCGTAAGGATAAGAACCTACGGCGCTGCGGGTAATAATTGTCGTATTAGTAGGCAATCCTGTGGTGCTGGTCTTAGACCAATCAGCTAAAAACCCGCCTTCTAGGGTAACCCCTGAAGTAATATTTATAGGTGCATCAATTGTGTAATTTCCCACTTGCATCTTAATAACAGTGCTCGCACAGGCTGCAGCTCCAAGTGCAGTCAATAGAGATGCTGGATCATCGGATGTTTCACCTGCGCCTGTTCCAGTAGGAGATACAAACAAGTTTACGCAAGCAGGGGCATTTGCTGGGGGATTAGCTAGCACTGTCGCTGTAGCCGAATCCTCACAGCCAGGAGGCACAGTAGCCGTGACCGTATAGGTGCCTGTCCCTACACTCACACTGGAAGAAGAATTACCAGTAACACCAGGTCCTGACCAAGAAAGTGTAGCACCGGGTGTAGCAACTGCGCTTAAAGTAGCATTGCTGCCATCACAGATCACCACATTATTTGGTGCGATCCCTACGAATGGTGTTTGCGTCACAGCAACGGTGGCGGTAGCAGTAGCCTGACAAGGTGGCGTACCAACAGATACACTGTAATTAGTTGTTTGCGTAGGGCTTACTGTTATGCTTGTGCCCGTCTGTCCTGTGCTCCAGGTACCAGCGATGGATGAAGTGAGTGTAATGGATTCACCCGTGCAGATTGGAGACGGCGGGGGTATAGTAGGCTGCCCTGGAAACTGAAACTGCGCAGAACCGATCATTTCATTGTCACATAAGTCAAAAATATTGTTAGGAGTAATCGTATAGTTACCGCTGGGTGTTCCAGATATCGTATAATTGACCTGTATATCATAAGTCCACTGACCACAATCTAATCCTGTAACACTGGTTACTGTGGCACCTGTACCCGCTATAGAGAAACTAGAATTGTTCAATTGGCTACAATCTATGGGCTCAGAAGCATGCAAAATTATTGGGGCACCAATGGTACAAGGTGGCTGAGTTATTGTAAAAGTAGGCGGTATTTGGTCAAAAATTTGAGCCGACCCTGTAAATGTGACTGTGTAACCATCATCGCTGCCAGTAAAATTATTGATGAGCAGCACAAATGTTTGTCCCGTAGTAACCTGAATACCGGGCATAAAAGGAGGCTGTGAGGCACTATAACTAAGGTTTCCACCAGGTGTATTAGAAGGGTCAAGACCAGTGAGGCCATAATCGGCTGAATAATTACAGCGTATAGGATTGCCACCTACATCACCACATCCATTCGCACTCACATTCCATAGGGCATAATCGTAATCCACATTGGTCTGGATACCAAAACCAAATGATCCAGAATTTTGAACTGTGAAGATGTACCATACGGAATTGGTTTCACCACTACCTAAACAAGTCTGCCCTGAGAATACATCGGATATTGAGCCACTCCCTGAATAGGATTGATTCTGTGTGTAGGATTGCTGACATACTGGAATAGCTGCGTTGCAATTCTGCTCTGGTTGTGCTGCTAAATGCATAGTTGAAAATACAAACTGCAAAACAAACGAAAAGACTAAAGCAACTCTAAAGACACCCCTCATAATCGAAACAATTTTAAATTAAAGGTTAAAAATAGCAAATTTGTTAAATCTAAATATACTTTCAAAAAAAATAATTAATTTTTTATATATAAAATATTTAAAATTATTAGCATATAAATAATATTTATCAATTTTATCTACATTAGAGGCTGAATAGCCTTTCTTTTAAAAAAAATGAAGCCAGCAAAAGAATTTGTATACCCCCTTTTATTAATATTCATTGTATTCATGATCTATGGAAATACGATTGGCAACCAAACGGCACACGATGACTATTTAGTAATAACAGAATCTATAAAAAAAGGATTTGGTGGAATAAAAGAAATTATAAAAAACAAAGAGGCCAATTCCGCAGATTATATCGTTCCCATTTATCGTCCTGTTCGCCAGCTATTTACGGCAATTACGGTAGGGATTTTTGGCTATTCATATAAAAATCTACATCTACTAAATATTTCTATCTTTAGCTTGGTTGTGCTCTTAGTTTACAACTGGCTGAGGAAATTACTGCCTCAGTACAATGCTTTTTACATATTTTTAATCTGCTTGGTTTTCGCCACCCATACGATACACGTGGAGGTTGTTGCAAATATTAAAAGTTTAGATGTAGCGCTAGCGGGGTTATTTGGAATTATGGGCCTATGGAGCACACAAAAATATATAGAATCAAAACAGAAAATTTATTTATTGATTCTTCTTCCATTGGCCTTGCTTTCTATACTAGCTAAAAAAGACGGTCTTTTGTATTTTGGATTAATTCCTTTCCTATTTCTATTTCAAAGCAATCGCCCAATAAATAAAATCGACATACAGATATTAAAAAAAAACATACTCTATCTATTCCTATTCCTAATAGGCCTTAGTACTATATTACTAGCCTATAAAAAAATATCGCCAAAAACTGATAAAATTCTTATAGAAAACAAGATATACGCAGGCAATCAATATTACTATATTGAAGACCAAATGGATCTTTTCGCCACCAAACTATGGGTGGGAATACTTCAGATAAAGAATTTAATTACTCCACACAATCTATTTTATAACTGGGCCTATAAAACGATTGATACCATACACCCATTATCGTTAGAATTCATAGTCTCCTTAGTCACATTCATAAGCCTAGCGATTATCAGTATAAAACTAACTATTGCCAAATCAAAACTAGGCCTTTTTTTACTGTGTTTTTTAATCTGCCTCCTTCCTTATTTACAAATCTTAAAACTTGGTCCTGACACTGCTGCCGACCGATTTCTATTTGCATCAAGCATTTTTTATGCTATCACAATTGTGTTATTATGTGCAGCAATATTCAAAATAGATTTACAAAGCAATTTCCCAATTCAAAAAACAAATGGCAGACTATTCCTAGCAATTGTCTTAGGTTATTCTGTCTATTTAAGTAGCTTAACCATAAATAGAAATAAAATATGGGAAAACAATACGACACTCTATACAGCGGACATAAAAAAGCTACCCAATAATAGTATAGCAAATTATCTATATGCACAAGCCACATATGCTGAGGCTGTAAAAGCAAATAAGCTACAAGACGAGTTGCCAAAGATCAAGAAACATCTAGACATCACTCTGGCAATGACTCCACAATTTATTCCTGCCCAGCAATTTGCCACCTTGCTAATCAGCAAGACATCAGATTCAGGCAATGCAATTTCCAAACTGGATAGCTTAATCTCAAGCAATAGCAAAGATGGAAGACTCTATTATTCCAAAGCTATATTAGAAATAGAAAATAATGACTGGATTAATGCAGAACAAAACTTGATCCAATCATTAAAAATGGGATACAATCCAGTAGATGTACTGGATCAACTATTTGTAATCGCCTATAACCAAAATGACCTTTCAAAAGCTAAAAAATGGAAAGCGGAATTAAAAGCAATGGACAATACCTCACTGATACCCGAACTTATGGAAGCAAAGATTTATAGCATAGAAGGAAAGATAGAAGAAGCCATCGCCTTATTCAATAAGGTACTAAAAAAAGATCCAACACATAAAAAAAACATTGTGGATTTTGCTGGTTATCTGCTCAAAAGAGGCAATCAGTATGAAGCTGATCTAATCCTACAAAATATTAAGGCTGACAAAATCAATTAATAACCAAAATAAGAATAGCGAGTAATTTATATAGGTGATTGTATTTTCAATGAGGCCTGGAAACAGTGTATTGAGATATTCCTGTATATTGCCCTCTAAATTAGTAGCTTATTAAAACTAATCAAATGATGATCCTGACAATAAATATAAATTTCAGATTACTACCACATTTTATTAGCCCCTATTCATTTCAATAATTATGCAATTATTATATCGCATACTGGCTATAAGCTGGGGGATATTTATCCTCTTTAGCAGTCTCACTAAAGGTGCTGACCTACCTGATATTCACATACTCAATGCCGATAAGGTGGCACATTTTTTCGTGTATTTTGTTTGGATAATAATAACAGGTCTAGGATGGAGAAACAATGATAGAACCCAAGCAAAAAAAATATTGCTAGTGGCTGTAGTATTACAAATTGGTGTGGGCTATGGCATAGAATATTTACAAGGCTGCTGCATTGCTGGTCGCACGAATGATGTATATGATTTTATAGCTGATTGCTGTGGCTCTGTGATCGGTGGATTAGTGATGTATTATTATGTGGTGAGAAAAGCTTAGTCAGCACGGATTTCTCTTATCCTGAAATAAAAATTATTTTTGTGAGGTCATTAGCGATGAAAGGATGTGTATGAGTAATTTTACAAGTGGAATGGTTTTCGAGGGTTGTAGCTGATGTAGGCTGCTTGCGAAAGGGATAGTAGAGGTTTTAGTCAGGAGCGCAGCGGATGACCGGAGCGATAGCGAAGCCTCGAATAGCCCGGTCCCTTATAGTGAGCTTGCGAACCATAAGGGATTCGCCCTAATGATGTATGAGTGAGTGCTAATAATAGTGATCATGATAGCCTTCGTTTTAGCCTTAGTTGTAGCAATCAAAATCGTGGTGATAAGATTAAGAATAAAGCCAAGTCTATAAGATGTCCTTAGTGCTTACCTAGTCGAAGTGAATAATGCAGTTGATTGTGTGTGTGATCACAAGATTGATGTGCATGGTAAGATTATTAGCCAATTAATATTGAATAAAAAAGTATTATTCTGCTATGAATGATCCATTGTGTAGAATGGTAATGAGCAGATAAAATGATTATAAAAACAAACCAATGGAGTTGAGAAATATTCCCTTTATCGCCATCGCACTGCCTTGTTACAATGAGGAGGAAGTATTGCCATTATCGATTCCCAAGCTGACTGATAAACTAGCAAAATTAGTGCAAGAAAACAAGGTGCAAGCCAATAGTTTTATAGTGTTGATTGATGATGGCAGTCGTGATCGCACCTGGTCTATTATCGCAAATGAAGCGGCGAATAACCAAGCGATTAAAGGGTTGAAGCTCAGCCGAAATAGTGGACATCAAGCCGCTATCCTGAGTGGTATGATGAGCTTTTATAATCGTGTGGATTGTGTCATAACGCTCGATGTGGACTTGCAAGACGATATTGATGTGATAGACCTTATGGTTGCGCAGTATAGAGCTGGTTCAGAAATCGTGTATGGCATACGCAAGGAGCGAAAAACAGATAGCTTTTTTAAGCGCAGTACTGCACAATTTTTTTATAAGCTTATAAAATATATGGGCGTAGAAATTATCTATAACCACAGCGATTATAGGCTGAGTTCTACACGTGCCATAAGCGAACTAAAAAATTATGAAGAGAAAAATCTGTTTTTGAGAGGCATCTATCCGCTGCTGGGTTTTCAGACTTCGACAGTTGAGTATGCACGCTTAGAACGCGAAGCAGGAACAACTAAATATCCACTGCGCAAGATGCTCAGTTTTGCACTCGATGGCATTACTTCCTTCAGCATAAAACCGCTTAGGCTAGTGACTACGATTGGTGTTTTTGTATTTATATTTTCAATCTTACTAGGCTGCTGGAGCCTTTATAGATACGCCATACACGCCACTATACCCGGATGGACATCAATGGTGCTGCCCATCTATTTCCTTGGAGGCATACAGCTATTAGCCATTGGTATATTAGGCGAATACCTCGGAAAAATATACAAGGAGGTAAAAAACAGACCACTCTATATCGTGGAAAAAATTGTAGAATAAAGGAGTATATGATTTGCTTATTATCAATGACATAGAACCTAAGAAATATTTATACGTGTAGGATGTGTAACAGTTAATCAGATCGGTGAAAGCAGTGATAATGTAATTAAAATTAATTTTATAGTTATGAGTGTATTGATTGTATTATTTGTCATAGGGTTGATGATTTATGGTATGTTTTTTATCATTGCAAAAATGTATCCGGCTATTAGCTATAAAAATGAGATAGCCATCGATGCGCCCATCTATTTTACCTACCAAGAATTCAATAATGTGGACAATATGCCACAATGGCTCAGTGGCTTTCACTCCATCGAGCTGATCAGCGGCCAACCTAATATGGCAGGTAGCAAGTATAAGATGGTGGTACTAAATCCAGCAGGAAAAAAATTAGTGTTTACCGAAACGCTTACTGCAGTGGAAAAAGATCGCGAATTTTCATTTGATCTGGAATCAAAATTTTTTAAATCTGTGAATCAACTGATCTTTTTACAAGGAGGTTCTCAAAGAACTATATTGCTCAGCAATGTCACCATAGAAGGACTTACGATGGGTCAAAAAGCTGTATTTAAAATCGTGGAAAAAAAGATTCGCGACAATACCTTGCATGATTTTATGAAACTCAAAAATCTAATCGAGCAAAAGTATAATGACCAATTAAGTACAATGCTCCATAAAAAGCCTTAATCAACTCCTTCCTATTCATTAATCAATTTATACAAACGATTGTGATCTACCTAACACAAATAAACTTAGGGTCTGCTTAGTAAATCAAAATTTTGAAATTTTGGGCGATGCCTTACAGGCCCGGGCTGCTCCAGGCTTCACTGCGTT
>CAYZQX010000150.1:0-8918 GCA_964480615.1 uncultured Chitinophagales bacterium
TTGGTACGGCTTTTCTTAGGATCTCCAAAAAAACTGGCTTTTTAAGGAACGACTAGGTAGCAAGTATCTGCGATTGCACTTGATATACTTCGATCCTTATCACAAATACAACTTGATGGAACACTATGCAAGAGATCACTTTGCATATATATGGTGCAAGCTTTTTTACATAAACTAATAAAATTGTGTGAATATCCTATGCGCTTATAATGGCTAGAACCTATTACAATAAAAGAATTCAGAGTTATTTAGCAAGCCCTATATAAGCAGATTATTGGTGTACAGTGGAATCAATTTCCTCCTTGTACAACTCACCATCTTTTGCTTCGAGCAGCCAGTCCAGCCTCATCAAGTCTTTATTCATAACTAGCTGATTGCCCAATGTGTCCATACCTACCCACTTGCCTTTATTTTCATCATTGACCGTGAGTTCAAAACCCACACACCAAGCCGTCTTCTTCTTATAATTTCTCGCGCCAAATGCAGTTGGCTTAATCATATTATACCTCATTTTTAGCAATGCCGCTGTATCAGTAGCATACTCTCCAGGCTCAAAAACAATCTTGTGCTTATCAATCATTGAGACATCACTTGTATATCCTTGACTTGCCACAAATTCCTCAGCTATTTTTATGGCCTCTGATTTCGTAATAGCCTCTGTTCGAGGCTTGTTTCCACTGATATTTGCATTGTTAGAATCGGCAGGCTTACAGCTAATCACAGCTATAACTGCGCAACCTAGTACACTCAATAATATGGCTTTCATCCTTGAATTTATGAAATAAATAATGCTGCAAAACTACAAAAAAATACCTATATGCTAAGTCCATTTTATAATAAGCGACAAGAAATAACCATTGCCTAATTCGATAACACAAGTCACATCTAATGTCACAATGTTCTTCTACCATCGATTCAAAACCAATCTTTACTCGAATAAAACTCAAATATTGAAATTAACAACTAAATAATAATTAATAGAGTTATAAAAAGCCCTCATGCCGTGAAACAATTAACCCAATAAAATTGAATATCTAATACTATATATCATATATATAAAGACATATTGGGACTATAAGGAATAACAAACTAAGCAGCATAAGATAATAAATACAAAACTGAATAGGGGCGATACCTGTCCCTTCCGCTGCGCTTCGAGACAGGCCCAGGCTGCTCCAGGCTTCACTGCGTTTCGGTCTTATTCACTGACTCCTTATTTATCTCTATATATAATCCGCTGTTTATAACAACTCAGTTTACCTAAAACATTGGTAATGGGAGTCAGTGAATAAGACTAAACCATTCCGCATCCCTATCGCGAGACAGTGGTATATAAAAACATTTAGGTCATCAACAAACACAAATAAAAAATTGCGTACATCCTAATAATCAAGCTGTTATTTATTAAACGGTTGCATACAATAATAAACACTTATATTTGCATAAAACACAAAAATCACATGAAATAATTGCAAGCGATTTCAAGGCAGGCAATTCGGATCAGCGCTAGTTCAGCTTAAAACCGATTTTTAACGGATAATCCAGCCCTGAATAATACCATTGATAGTTCAACAAAATATTGAGAACCCAATAACAGATCCATATACTAGAAAAAAAGTCCATTTGTAACCTTTTCATTTCAGACTAACTCTAATATTGTATAAGCCGATATTGGTTTATGCGAACTCAAAAGACAAAGCAATGGAAAGTATAAATTTACAGCAAGCCATCAAGCCATCCTTGAACTTGCTAAAACTCACTTTTGGATTAGTTCCTATTGTAGCAGGAGCTGATAAGTTTACCAATTTTTTAACTAATTGGGAACAGTATATCCATCCAGGTATTGTTGATCTATTACCCTTTTCAGGACATACATTTATGATGATAGTTGGTGTTATTGAGATTATAGCCGGAATAATTGTATTGAAAAAGACCGAGTTGGGAGGCTATATTGTGGCAGCTTGGCTCACCTTAATCGCCTTATCCTTATTAGCAAGTTTTAGTTATTTAGATGTAGCTGTTAGAGACCTTGTGATGGCAATTTCAGCATACGTGATGGCAAGAATAAGCAAATTCATTGTGTAATTACAATTCCCTTAGCATCAATGAAAGAATTTGATAAATATACTGATATTGAAATTGCTCGAAAAATAATTAATGGCGAAATTGAGCTTTTTGAAATTATTATTCGAAGATACAATCCATATATTTACAAGATTGGCAGGTCATACAACTACAATCATGAAGATACACAAGACTTAATGCAAGACACATTTATTGATGCTTATACAGCCTTGTCCAAATTTGAAAACCGATCATCCTTAAAGACCTGGATTATAAAAATAATGCTCAATAACTGTTACAAGAAACAACATAAATGGAGCTCCAAAAACATTACTAGTAGTGAAATAAATGATTATTCCAAACCATTGTTTTCAACAAATGAAAACACAGACCCCATCAAAAAGGTTATGCGCAAAGAGTTGAATATTGTAATAGAAAATGCATTAGAGCATATACCCCTACACTATCGCTTGGTTTTTATACTTCGAGAAGTTAATGGCTTAAATATTGTCGAAACAGCGGAGGCATTAGAAATTAGCGAGACTAATGTAAAAACAAGGCTGAATAGAGCAAAATCAATGCTGAGAAAAGAGGTTGAAAAATCCTATTCAGCAGAAGATATCTTTGAATTCAACCTAATATATTGTGATGCAATCGTTCAGTGTGTTATGAAAAAACTAAAAGAGATTATTCAATGATTGAAGGTATGTATCTATTAGCTGTGAGCCAAGTAATTAATCGCAGCATGTCAACTATTTTCCTACCTCAATCATTAATGGTTAATGTATCCCACTGATTACTCATTAAGTATAAAAATAAATTGCAGCATAAGGATAAAGAGTATATGCTTACTTGATTGCCTAATAAAACCTTTATATCTTGGTCTTAATGATTATCCAAGCAAGGAAAACAATTCAGTATAATGTTCTAAAATACCTAATAGCTATAATTAAAAAAAACCATAAAATAATTTAATTAATTTAAGATGATGATCTAAATTGTTCTGATATTATGAATCCTAAAATGCGATAAGGATGCGGAATGGTTTAGTTTTGTCAGCTGACTCCCATACTAAAATATTTTTAGGAAGGAATGCAATAGGACAAGAGATCTATGGATATATAATGAAGAAGGAGGCAGCTGACAAGACCGCAATCAAATTGAGCTTGCACAGATTCTGGCGGCCACAGAAAAAAAGCAAACGCCAGTAAGTGAAGCCTGTAGCAGCCCGGGCCTTTAAGCATCGCCATAATATCTATTATTGGATGAAGCAAAAAATTCTAGCATACGCCATTGAAACAGATGAATGAATTAACGGTGCTAGTGATTTTACTAATGTGGAACTGAATTAATAATTAAAGCAATAAGCGAAAATAAATTAATCAAATATGAATCATTTACTTTCAGAAATAAGAAGCTGCATAGTATGCAAGGCCCACTTACCATATCCGCCAAAACCAATTATACAAGCAAGTAAAAATTCCAAGATTGTTATAATCGGACAAGCACCAGGACAAAAAGTTCAAAACAGTGGTACTCCATGGGATGATGCAAGTGGTGATAACTTAAGAGCGTGGCTTGGTGTGAGCAAAGAGTTCTTTTATGATGAAAATATGTTTGCATTAATGCCCATGGGCTTTTGCTTTCCCGGTCGAGGCAAATCAGGCGACCTGCCACCACGCCCAGAATGTGCACCATTATGGCACCATAAATTATTAACTGCAATGAAGTCAATAAAACTAACGCTATTAATAGGTCAATATGCACAAGCATATTATTTGAAAGACAATGCAAAAAAAACTTTAACTGAAACTGTATTCAATTATCAATCCTATTTACCCACCTACCTCCCCTTGCCACATCCATCACCGCGCAACAATATTTGGCAAACGAAAAATAATTGGTTTAAGGAGAAGCTAATCCCTCAATTACAAGATAACATAAAGCTGACCTTCCACGCAGAACTATAAACCACCTTAGCTACAAGGCATAAGTCCTAACTACCATTAAAAATTTTATATACTTATACATAAAGCCCTATGAATTTCAGGCTGATACTATTCTCCACTAATAGACAGTTATAGCTGCATAAAATCATCAAATATAAAACACAGAGACACTGATAGAAAAGCTAAGTTAGTTATTGAGTTATCCTAAATAATTGTTTTGATATATAATTTTGGACAGTATGCTTTTTTACATTCATTCGCAGTTAATGATACATAAATTTATTAGGGATAATTATCAAAAACATTTCTAACAATAGATTTATTTGGGATAGAACTGATTCAATTTTATTCAATAGTGATTCCTTAATTACAATAAATGAGTTTTGCTGCATTTAATATTATTTTTGTAACTTTGCACCATATAATTTATATCTAGCTATTTTTAGTCTATTAGATACTTTCAATCTGTTTACATATTCGTTCAATTCTAAATAGTATTCCAATTATAATAATTTGAGAATGTTCATCATTCTTTATTTGCAATCATTTTTTGTATTATAACATCATATAATACTTAGCATAGGACTCATATCTTTTTTAACAACCAAATCAATTAAAAATATATATGTTTAAATACAAAATATTTAATGAGTTTGAACTGCCTACTCAGCAAGAAAAAAGCGAGATGATCGATTTTCTGTTTCATCATTTAGAACAGTATGGTGATAAAAAAGAAGACATCGAAAAAGCAATTCAGTATGCAATCAAGGAAACACCTTCCTTTGGCGGATATATTATTACATCACTCTTAGAAACAGGAATTAGCGGTGTTGTGGTGATCAATAAAACTGGGATGAAAGGATATATTCCTGAAAACATTTTGGTTTACATCGCTACTCATCATGATTTGAGAGGTCGAGGAATCGGAAAAAAACTAATGGAGACTGCATTGAGTTTAGCGAATGGTGATGTTGCCTTACATGTTGAGCCCCACAATCCAGCAAAAGGCTTGTATGAAAAATTGGGATTTACCAACAAATACCTCGAAATGAGGTACAAGCAAAAATAACTTTATGCAATTACATTTTATAGACCTTTTCATATTTACCATTTACATGTTAATTATGTTAGGTATTGGATATCGCTTTCATAAAAAAAATTCATCACATGAAGATTACTATGTAGGTGGGCGTAACATCAATGCAACACATATAGGATTGTCGGTAGTGGCTACTGATGTAGGTGGCGGCTTTTCCATAGGCTTAGGTGGATTAGGTTTTTTAATAGGCCTTTCTGGCAGCTGGCTACTCTTTACAGGATTGATAGGAGCGTGGCTAAGCATGGTTATCTTAATTCCTAAAATGTACAAATTGGCGCACGAGAAAAAATTCTTGAGCTTCCCACAAATTCTCGGCCATTTTTACAATGAAAAAGTAGCATTCTTGGCAGGAATAATTTCCTTGATAGGTTATATAGGCTTTACCAGTTCACAAATCTTGGCAGGTGCTAAACTTGCTTCCGCATCATTCCCTCAAATATCCATTTTACAGGCCGTTTTGATTATGGGCGTGGTAGTCATAGCCTACACTGTAATGGGTGGCATTAAAGCGGTTATTTACACTGATACGGTACAATGGATCATCTTAATGTTCGGATTGATATTCATAGGAATCCCAATCGGTTACAACAAGGTGGGAGGCTGGGAAGCAATTCAAAAATACTTAGATCCTGACTTATTAAGCCTTACAAATATTTCATTCGTTCAATTCATCAATTGGCTAATAACCATTGTTCCTATATGGTTTGTTGGAATGACTTTATACCAAAGAATTTTTGCAGCTAAGGATGTAAAAAGTGCTAAAAAAGCATGGTTTATAGCTGGCCTTTTTGAATGGCCTGTAATGGCATTTATGGGAGTCACACTTGGTTTATTAGGACGTGTAGCATTTGAACAAAATATGCTTGCACCTTACGGGTATGCCGCTGGTTCTATGATTGATGAAGAGATAGCTTTGCCTATATTCTTAGCGCATATTTTCCCTGTAGGATTAATGGGCTTATTAATGTCAGCTTATTTTTCAGCTATTATGTCCACAGCGGATAGCTGCCTGATGGCCGCCTCAGGGAATTTGATGACTGATATTTTTAAATCCACTCATAACAAAAGAGGTGTTACATTATCGCAAATTTCGACCTTGATAATTGGCTGCTTGGCCATTCTGCTTTCACTCACCATGCAGAATGTACTCTCATTAATGTTGTATTCATATTCCTTTATGGTATCAGGATTATTTGTGCCAGTGCTAGGAGTTTTGTTTCTGAAAAATCCAAGTTCCCAATCTGCCTTTTATGCAATGCTTTCAGGAGGAGGAACAACCTTGATACTTATTATCTCAAAGATTGATTTGCCATTTGGGCTAGATCCAAACTTTTTTGGAATTGGAATCTCCGCCTTCACATTCCTAATTCTAAATTATAGCAATAGAAACAAAAATCCAAAACACAAATAATGGCACACATAACCTTAGATCTTAAAAAACTAGCTGCTAACTATAATTATCTTGATGAGCTATTTAAAAAACACAATATCAAATGGGCAGTGGTAACTAAATTGCTTTGTGGCAATATAGACTACCTGCGCGAAGTATTAAAATTCAATATCAAGCAAATTTGCGATTCAAGAGTAACAAATCTAAAAATAGCCAAACAAATCAATCCAGAAATTGAAACCATATACATAAAACCACCAGCTAAAAAAATGATTAAAAGTGTAGTACAATATGCCAATATTAGCATGAATACACAAATAGAGACCATAAAACTTTTATCAGAAGAAGCGCAATTGCAAAATAAAATTCATAAGATCATTATTATGATAGAGCTTGGCGAATTGCGTGAAGGAATTATGAGAGATGATCTAATAGATTTCTATGCTCAAATATTTGGAATGAAAAACATAGAAATAGTGGGTATTGGTACTAACCTTTCTTGCCTATATGGTGTATTGCCTAATCACGACAAATTAATACAATTAAGTCTATATGAGCAACTGATAGAAGCTAAATTCAATAGAAAAATAGAATATGTATCAGGAGGATCTTCAGTAACCATTCCATTACTTACTAATAATTTATTGCCACTTGGTATTAATCATTTTAGAGTTGGCGAAACACTCTTTTTAGGGAATGATGTGTACAATGACTTGCCATTTAAAAAGATGCAAACGCATGCATTTATCTTATATGCTCAAATCATAGAGCTTATCAAAAAACCAATGATCCCTGATGGACACCGAGGCACTAACCTGCTAGGAGAAAAAAGCTATTTCGATGAAAACTTACACGGCAAGACAAGCTTTAGGGCAATCATAGATCTTGGCGTCTTAGATGTAGATCAAAAACACATAACCCTCATTGACAACGAATGCTCCATAGTAGGCGGTAGTTCCGATATGTTTGTAGTGGATCTATCCCAAAATAAAAATCAATATAAGATTGGTGACTATATTGAATTCAAACTAGACTATATGGGGATTTTGAGAATTCTGAATTCCAAATACATCGAAAAAAGAATAAGATAATTATAAATAGACTTTTGAACAATCAAGTACCATATTCTCCTAATAAAATTTACCTACTGTATTCTTTAACTAGCGATTGCTCATCAATTCAAAATTATGAAATTTTATGGCGATGCCTTACAGGCCCGGGCTGCTCCAGGCTACACTGCGTTTCGGTCTTATTCACTGACTCCTTATTTATCTCTATATATAATCCGCTGTTTATAACAACTCAGTTTACCTAAAACATTGGTAATGGGAGTCAGTGAATAAGACTAAACCATTCCGCATCCCTATCGCGAATACTACTTGATGAAACAATATGTAAAAAACCACATTTTATTTTTTTATAATGCACGCATTTTTACTAAAACACTGCAATTTTTGTGTATTTCTTTTACACTTAAAAATTCTAAAATCCATTATGATAAATTATTTCTTAGTTAGTGAACAAGCCCTAATCAATAGTACAAGCATTTATTATCAGTTATTCCTATTATGTATAAAAGCTTTTGAAATAAATTGTGTTATCTAAATCAATATTTTTTATTTAGGATATCAATTAAGCTTTACTACAAATCCAAAATTAGCTATATTTGCATACTGATGTTTGCCATTAATAACAACCACAATTGACAATCATTAATCAATTCAGTCTAATATTTTGTTTTTATATATAATTTTTTCTCTATCATCAAACTATTATATGTGCTAATCATATACTACATAACCATTTATTTGGATACGTCATTAAGGCTTCATCAGCTAATTTTATAAGGTATTAATTATTACAATTATGGACTTCAATTTATTTAATGAATATCATTTTGAAATAGCAACCGACACAAAGGCGTTTTCTGATTTTTTCTCTAAGAACAGGTCATTAGTTTTTCAAAATCAAATTGACTTAAACCTCCACTCCATATTCAGTGATGAAGAATTAAAACTCAGAGAAGAACTATCTAATAATTTGGGTTCGCCATACAGATTGCGCATTTATATACTGTACAAAGAAGAAAAAATTGGCTGGTTTCTTGGCACACAATCGGATGCTGAAACTTTTTATATGATCAATACTGGAATTTTCCCTGCTCATCAAAACAAAGGAATCTATAAAAAACTATTGCCAAAAATTCTTGAAATATTAAAACAAAAAGGCTTTCAAAAAGTATATAGCCGTCATGCTGCTACTAACAATCAAATTATTATACCTAAACTTAGCGCAGGCTTTATAATCACAGGTTTTGAAATCAATGACATTTTTGGCATATTGGTTCATCTTACTTATTTCTTTAACCCAACTTGGCCAAATAGGTACATAACTGCTTGATAATCAATAGTTGAAT